>CAZGYZ010000012.1:0-17846 GCA_964530675.1 uncultured Nitrospira sp.
CACGCGATCCAAAGCACCTCTACTTCGCCATGTCGGGAGGCGGTGTGCACGAATCGGTGGACGGCGGCCAAACCTTTGCGCCCATGATCAATGGGCTTGAAACGGTCGAGGGATTCAACGCCGCTAATGTCGCTTTCCACGACCCCCACTGTGTCCGGTTCTGTCCGACTAATCCTGACCGTTTGTACCAACAGAACCATTGCGGGATTTACCGGATAGACAGACCATCGAACGAGTGGGTACGCATTGGCAACAATATGCCGAAGAAGGTCGGCGATATCGGATTTCCGATAGTGGTGCACCCGCGCGATGCTGACACAGCCTGGGTGTTCCCGATGGATGGCTCGACTGTGTGGCCGCGCGTGAGTCCTGGCGGTAAACCTGCTGCCTACGTCACGCACAACGGCGGGAAGACTTGGATGAGACAGGATAAAGGATTTCCCCGCGCAAATGCCTGGTGGACGGTGAAACGACAAGCGATGACATTGGATGTCCAAGAGCCGGTGGGACTCTACCTTGGCACGACGAGCGGCGAGATTTGGGCAAGCCGGACAGGCGGTACGAGTTGGACTTGTCTAGCCCGTCACCTTCCTGAAATTTACTCGTTGGAAGCAGCGGAGCTCTGACCGTGATAGTCCACATCCCCAGTATTCTGCGTTCTTATACCAAAGAGAAAAGCGAAATAGCGGCCGAAGGCCAGACCCTGGCCGATCTGTTATCAGTACTGGATCGTCGCTACCCAGGCATACGGTTCCGCATCATCACCGAACAAGACAGGATTCGACCGCACATCAGAGTCTTCGTCAACGAACAACAGGCGTGGGATCTGTCTGTTGCGCTGCAACCGGACGATCAGATTCACATCGTCGGCGCCTTGAGTGGAGGCTGACGCTCTGATAATGGTTGTGCCGACATGGCACGGAAGGAACACACATGACACAGCAATCTTCCCAAGAGATTATCGAAGGCCAACGGAAGGACTGGAACCGCGTCGCCGGGGGCTGGGAGAAGTGGGATCGATTCTTCGACGAGCAGATGGCGTTTCTCAATCACCGACTCGTGGCTGATGCGCGACTGCGAGCCGGCATGCGCGTGCTCGATCTCGGTTCGGGCACCGGCTATCCCGCCCTGCTCGGCGCACAAACAGTTGGATCGAGTGGAAGCGTGATTGGGCTGGATCTCGCCGAGCAGATGCTCGCTGTCGCGCGACGCAAGGCCACGGCGCTGGGCCTCACGAACGTGACCTTCCGCACAGGCGACGCGACCTCGCTTCCATTTGAGGCTGACTCGTTCGATGCAGTGACCAGCCGTTTCTGCTTGATGTTTCTTCCAGAGATTTCAAAGGCCGCCGCTGAAATCGCACGCGTGCTGAAGCCTGGTGGCTGGGTCGCTGCGGCTGTCTGGTCTTCACCTGACAAGAATCCTTCGATCGGCCTCTCGATGGAGGCGATCAAGAAGGTGGTCGAACTACCCCCGCCGGATCCCACCGCCCCCGGCATCTTTCGCCTTGCTAAGCCTGGCGATCTCGCCGGGATGTTGCAGCAGGCCGGATTGGTCGATGTGACAGACCAGGAGTTTCTTGCGGAATGGTCCTATGCCTCGGCCGAGGAGTACTACACGAGCCTCATGGAAATCGCGGCGCCGGTACAAAATCTCATGGCAAAACTCTCGGCACCACAAATACAAGAGGTACGGCGGCTCATCACTCAGGCTGCCACCCAATACCAGCGTGACAACCGCATCACCTTTCCTCTTGCCGTCAGAATGGTCGCGGCACGTAAACCGCGCTGATGTGCCCATGGCGACCGCTTACGACGGTTTCAAAGACTACGTGCTGGATCAACTGGCCGATCTACGCGGCGTCACCAGCCGCGCGATGTTCGGCGGGTATGGACTCTACCAGCGCGGGACCTTCTTCGGCATCATCCATAAGGGCCGGCTCTACTTCAAAGTCGCGCCGAAAACGGTCGGCCTCTACAAGGAACAGGGCATGAAACCCTTCCGACCCAACGCCAAACAGACTCTCAAATCCTTCTATGAAGTGCCCGTAGACATCATTGAAGACTCTGAACATCTCGCAGAATGGGCGACACAGTCCTACCAGAATCTCGAAGGCCTGAGTCGATCCCGTAGATCCTCGTCGTAATCCTCGCTCTGAGCGATCGCCTTTCCTTTCCGTCTGGTTTTTCAACAAGAGCAGGCCTATAGTGGGATCTCTATTTTGGATGAGGCCCTTGGGTCTAGTTCTGCAATATAGGCCGCCCTCCGCTCGTCGAAGGCGACCGACCAACTTTCTCTTGGGATCTTTCACGGTGAATCCTGAAACGGTTGCCCACGTATCCACGTATGCACGGATGACGCGATGTTGCTGAGCAGGACTTGTCCCGCCTGTAGGACCGGCGGAGCGCAGCTCAGGAGAAATCGCTACTCACATGGCGATTGGGTTCTCAAGGAGTGCTTGGCATGCGGCTTTGTTTTTCTGGAGAATCCTCCTGATTACGCCACCCTACAGGGTCAGTTCCCATGGGAGAATACGTCCGGGCTTCAGAATGAAGCACGACGGAAGTCGTACAGTCGCGGCGAGAATGTTATTCGGTCTGCGATAAGAGGCGTACGGAGCCTTACGAACACCGTGATACGACGGGACAAACACGTTTCACTTGGCTATCGGTATTTTCGTCAAGGCTGGATCGTTGACCTTGGTTGCGGCTTAGGAAACTTTGGCCCGCTTCCGCCCGCGTGCAAACTATTGGGCATTGAGATCTCAAATCAGATAGTGGCTGACGCCCGCCCGATCTTCGAGAGCCGCGGCGGGCGCATTATCCATGCCGACGTGTTATCGGGCCTCCAATCACTGGAGGCTGCGTCCTGTGATGGAGCCTTGGTCGAGAGCTATCTTGAGCACGAGGTGCAGCCGGCAGAAGTGTTGCGAGAACTGTCGCGCGTCTTGAGTTCCGGGAGTGCGATTATCCTCAAGTTGCCGAACTATGCTTGCTGGAATCGACTGGTGCGCGGAAAGAAGTGGTGTGGATTCCGGCTTCCCGACCATGTGAATTACTTTACGCCGGACACCTTGCGAACCATGCTCGGACAGCAGGGATTCGAGATTGTCAGATTCACATTCCTTGACCGGCTGTGGACCAATGACAACATGTGGTGTGTGGCACGAAAGAAGGAACACTGCGCTTCATAGATGTATTCACTCGCTTCTGTTTCAAGCGAACTTGTTCGATGCGGTGACCAGCCGCGGGGGCAGTCTCAGCCAAGTAAGCCAGCGGAGGGTGAACTCATGGGCCGACCTGGACTTTGATCCATTCGGCGACCGCTTTGACTTCGCCCTTGCGAGCCTTGATTTCTATCTTGCGGCCCTTCTGCAGATCGTTGATCCCACCATTTTGATTCGGCTGTTTCTGCTCGCTCCGGTCCAACCAGATCATCGTCTGGTCCGTGATCCCGACCGTCTGTGCGCCAGACGAACCAGAGATGGTAACCATCCGGTTCCCCGGATCCACCGATTCAAGGGTTCCGATCACACTTTCCTTATTGGACAGTCCGGGAGACTGCCCGATAGGGATGAACATTTCGGTGGCCTGCTGTCCAGAGGCCTCGATGGCGCCTCCCAGCGTCACGATGACGATCGCCAGTCTCAAATAGCGGCTCAGCATGACTGTCTCCCTTCCATTTCCTGATTCGGCCGTTATGCGAACCCGCTCAGGATACCTCAATGAGTTGTACGCGGGCGATCCGTAGCTCATCAATGGCCTGCTGAGCAAGACTGTTCCGCCTGAAGAAACTGGAATGCGCTTTCTCCGCGAGTTTCTTCGCCTTCTGCAAATGGGCGACCGCCTCGGGATGGAGCCCTCCTCCTTCCAAAACCTTGATGCTGTCTTGCGTCTCGCTCACCGCTCGCTTGAGGAGTTCTCGATCGTCAGCTCGTTCGGCAAAGCCCTTCTTGGCACTGGACGCCAGCAGATCGAGGCTCTGCCGAATGTTCTCAAGGGCATTGAGAACCCGGAGAAACGCAGCCACCGCCTCAATCTGGGTGCCATCCAGCTTGATGCCTACGCCATTGGGGTCGGCTTGGGCGAGCAGCTTCCCTGAGGGGGAATTGTTGAACGATTCGCCGTCATAAAATCCCACCGCCCCTTCGATGGTCTCAATCGCATTATTATGGAAGAACGGGCCGGTGTCGGCCGCTTCCACCAACGGAGGGGTGTTAAAGGTGCCGTCGCCTGGTCTGCCGAACCCGTCGTCAGGAGGGTTCCGCTCGCCGCTGAGATCGGCCGGCTGGTCCGGCAGGTTCTCCACGCCGGTACTGAAGTTCGCGTTTCCAATATTTCCGCCGCCAAAATTCGCCGTGGCCCCGGCATTGGCGTGGCAGAGGTTGCATTTGCCAAGCTTGTTATCCAGGAAGATTTCCTGCCCGCGCTTCGCGACAATGCCCTTGAGCGGCAACGGCAACGTCAGGTCCTGCTGGCGCCCCAACGAGAGCTGAAAGGCCTCCAGAGCGTCCAATTCATCTTCAGTTGGGAGCCGAAAATCCACACCGGCGACGCGATTCAAGGTTTTGGTGAAATGCTGGATGACGGCGCCGGTCGCAAAGGAGCGAAGTGAGCCATCCCCGGGCGCGCCGTCCCCCGACCAACCAGTGCGTGGTCCCTGGTTGCTGTTGATGGACGTCCGCTGCGCAAGCACGTGGGGCACGCCCCGCATGACGAACTTGTTCTCCAGATCGCCAAACCCATCCAGATTCTCCAAGATAAGGCCGAACTGGCGCATCAGCTTGGGATTCTCGAAGTTCTTTTTAAGGTCCGGATTGAATTCGGCGACGAAGAGGGGGTCGTTGGCTGGCAGAGTCGCGATGAAGGCGGGGTTGATCGAGAAGTTCGCCTCAGTCCGGTGGCAGGTTCCGCATGTCCTTCCGTTTCCCTGGAACGTCTCGTTGAAGAAGATATCCCTCCCCTTGGAAACAAGATCGCTCGGAGGCGATGGCATTGACACACAGGCCGAAACTGCCGACAACATCCACAGCAGGGGACAGAGGACTATCAGAACAAGTAACTTCCTATTCCAATGATTCCAGTTAAGTGATTTCATAGGTGCCTCCTCCCGGATGCCTCCTCACGACTGTCTGAATCATGCAAAAATGCAGCCACCAATTGTGCAACCGCTTCTGTTGAATTTGTTAAGATTGCCGCATTATCAGCTTGGCGTTCCTGCATGGTTATTCCTACAGGGGTTGAGCGCAAGAGAGTCCGCGACTATAAGAGGGGAAAGTGGATAGGACTGTTTCTTACAGGAACTCAGGACCTATTCCGAAATGCCAAATGCCCCGCCACATCAGAGCAAAATCGATCGATCATTCGATCTGTTTCTGCGTAGGCTGCACCCTCCACTATTGGCCCCTATTGCAGGGGTTCCCTTCCCATCATCTGTGAGCTGTTTTGTGTCAGCCCCAGAATTGCTTGATATTGTAGAAGATCGGATGCCTTTGGCCGAGGAACGCTATCCCATGGAAAGGCATCACCCTTGCTCTCTCCAGGGTTGTTACAGACCGGTGAGCAGAGGGGGGCATGGAACCGACTACACCGATTCCACAATCACAGGCAGGTGGTAGAGGACACCGCCTTCCTTTCCTTTATTCAAGCACGATGATCCTCTGTCTTTGCGTCACAGCATTCGGTATGCCCACTGACGCGACGGGCGCATCCACCCCTCCCCAGATACCGCTCTTCGCTGAAACTACAAACGTAACGCCCCCTCCGATCGCCCAGGCGCAGCCGGAGCCCCAGGTGCACAAACGATGGGTACGGCGGCAGCGCACCATAACACTCAACCCCGCAGCATTGGATGTCATGAATCGCCCCCGTGCCGAGGCCCAAACCGACGTGACCCTGAACTTCTTCGATACCGGGCTTCGAACGCTGAACCTTGACCAGCCGCGCGAGTACCCCAAACAGACAAAGGTCTGGCGCGGGCGGCTGCGAGGAGAAGCTGGAAGCGACGTAACCTTGGTGACTCACGGCACGACTATGACCGGAACGATTCTGTCGAACCACCGCCTGTACAAAATCGAGGCGGCCGGCGGAAACCTTCATCGCCTCGTAGAAGTGGATGAAGAAGCCTTACCCCCGGATCACCATCCCCTCGTCGTGGCCGACGATGATCTCATTGCGGCACCTCCCACGGGAGGAACCCCACCGCAGACCGATACCACTGCCGCAGCAGCGGGTGATGCTGTTGTCGACTTGCTGGTCGTCTATACGTCTGCGGCAAAAACCCAAGAAGGTGGCCAGGCTGCGATGGAAGCGTTGATCGCATTGGGCGTCGATTCGGCAAATCAAGCCTACAGTAACAGCCAGATTGCTATGCAGCTCCGGCTCGTCCATACGGCCGAGGTGGCATATACGGAATCGGGCGCTATCGACGCCGATCTCACCCGCTTGCGTAGTACGACCGACGGGATCATGGACCAGGTACATCAATTGCGAGACCAGCACAATGCCGATCTCGTCACGTTGATCGTGGACAACGGCGGCGGCTTTTGCGGCATCGCGTACGTGATGGCGAACGGCCCACGTGCCGGCTTCGCCAGTTCCGCGTTCAGCGTGACGGCTCGCGATTGCGTCGCGAACAATACCCTTGCCCACGAATTGGGACACAACATGGGCAACGCGCACGACCGGGCCACGGGTGGAACTGGGGTGTTCGCCTACTCGTACGGTTATCGCGACGAAGTCGGGCGGTTCCGGACTATCATGGCCTATGCCTGCCCGACTCTGTCCTGCCCGCGCGTGAAGTTTTTCTCCAATCCGCGACTCCTCTACAACGGACGCCCTCTCGGTATCGATCACAGCATCAATCCGACGAACTCAGCGGACAACGCACGCTCCATGAACGACGTGCGTCAGATCGTGGCCGCTTGGCGTACAGGGACTGCCGACGTGACACCTCCCGCAGCACCGGCAAACTTGCGGATTATTTCCCCTTGACCGGAAAGGCTCAGACAGGATCGGCCCCACTCCATTATTTCATGATCGCGCCGAGCTGCAGCCGTCTATATAATGAGTCGAACCAACGTTAGCCGTATACAAGGGAATGACTTTGTGGTCCACCGATTCAGTTATTTTATTCTCGCCGCAGTGCTAGGCGGTGTCTGTAGCCAGATCTCATGGGCTGATGAACGCCCGACACCGAAGAGCTTGTGGCAAACAGCCCTTCCTCCTCCCGCCATTGTCGATCAGCCTGCAACGATGCGAAAGCCTTGGGTACTCCGAGATCGAGAGATCGCACTCGATCTCCCACTGCTTCAGGCCTTGAAGGATGCCGGAGCTAGGCCCCATCCCAGAATCACCATTGAGCTTTTTGATGGCGCCAACCACGAGCTGGATATCACGTCGACGGTCTCCCGCAGCAACGACAGCGCCGTCATCCGTGGCATATTCAAGCCGCCTTCGAGGGGAGATTTTACCTTTGTCGCCAGCGGTAATCTCCTTGTAGGGACCATGCAGCTGGGCGATCGCCTCTACAAAACCGAGCATATCGCCAACGGTCGGCTGCGGCTGCTCGAAATCGATCCCGAGAAATTGCCGCCGGATTGATCCGCTTCCCTATCAGCCCGTGGCGATTCCCCGCTCGCTATGCCACACTGATCCATGCCTCGGCAACCGACACTTTGGACCGTCGGCCATTCGACTAGACCGATCGGTAAATTCACCGACGTCCTGCGAGCGCATGAGATCCGTCTCCTCGTAGATGTCCGAACGATTCCACGATCACGACACAATCCACAATTCAATGAGGATAGGTTGGCCGAGAGTCTGAGAAAGGCCGGTCTCACCTCTCTCCATATGCCGGCGCTTGGGGGTCTTCGAAAAGCCCGGAAGGATTCGATCAACAAGGGATGGAGAAACACCAGTTTTCGCGGCTACGCCGACTATATGCAGACGGAGGAATTTCAAAGAGCCCTTGAAGAGCTTATGGCCTATGGCACGGACATGAAGACGGCGATCATGTGCGCCGAGGCTGTCCCTTGGCGCTGCCATCGCTCGCTGATCGCCGATGCGCTGGTTGCGCACGGCTGGGATGTCAGGCATATCCTTTCGCCGGTCAAGGCAGACGAACATCGGCTGACGCCGTTTGCGGTCATCGACGGAAATAGACTCGTCTATTCTCAGACAGCCAATCCCCTTGATCCTCCCCGACTCTTCTGACGCGATGTGGTACTCGTGGCTTGCCGACCTGATCCTCTGCATCCATGTCGGCTTTGTTCTCTTCGTGGTCTTTGGCGGGTTGCTTACACTGAGGTGGCGGTGGATTGCCTGGCTGCACCTGCCGGCGGCAACCTGGGGCGCGGTCATCGAATTCACCGGCTGGATCTGCCCGCTCACGCCGCTGGAGAATTGGTTACGATCGCAAGGTGGCGAAACTTCGTATCGTTCCGACTTTATCGCGCAATACCTTTTGCCAGTGCTCTACCCTGAGGATCTGACGCGAGACCTTCAGTTGCTGTTAGGCACAGGGGTGCTCGTCCTCAATACCGCTATCTATTTGTGGCTCTGGCGAATGCAAGCGCATGGTGCTTCTCGGAATCGATAGGGTTCAGTCGCGCGGGCGAATGTGATTGCCTTCTACCTTCACACATCTCACGTTTCACCTTTCACGTCTCACGCTGTAAGATTAGGCTGGAACCCAGCGACTCACAATTGGGCTTCGCCATTTGGCCCGTGCAAGAAGTCCTGCGCCCCGCCTATGTGTGGCGAGAAGAGCCTGGGGAAAGCCAGAGTTGACGAACTGCGTCATAAGTTGATAGATGGACAGGCCTGCATATGTTCATTTGCCTATGAGGACGCCATGCCAATAGATGAGATTACCCAAAAGGTCAGCGATCGCTATGCCCGGGCTGCGTTAACGGGCGAACAGATGTGTTGCCCGACCAGTTACGACATGGCCGATCTCCAGTCCTTTATCCCGGAAGAAGTCCTTAAGATTTCATATGGTTGCGGGACACCAGCCGGGCTCAAGACTGTCTCCCCAGGGGAAACCGTGCTGGATATCGGTTCAGGTGGCGGCATCGATTGTTTCGAAGCCTCCCGGCTCGTTGGTCCATCTGGCCACGTCATCGGGATTGATATGACCGACACGATGCTGGCCATCGCCCGGAAGCATGCTCCCGTCGTCGCAACCAATCTTGGATACACCTCCTCCAACGTCGAGTTTCGCAAAGGGATGGCGGATGCGATCCCGGTGATCGACGGCGCCATCGATCTGATCATCTCCAATTGCGTGATCAACCTGGCGCCGGATAAACGGAAGGTCTTCAGGGAAATGTTTCGCGTCGCCAAACCTGGTGGGCGATTTACGATCTCCGACATCGTGGCCGATCAGCCGGTTCCGCAGTATTTGGTGCACGACGCTGAAAAGTGGGGCGACTGCCTCTCCGGGGCGCTGACGCTTGCCGACTATATTTCGGGAATGGTTGGAGCAGGCTTTCTCGGCATCCATCTGATTAAGGCCTCACCCTGGCAGGCAATCGACGGCATTCATTTCTTCTCTGTCACCTTAACGGGATATAAACTCCCTGCGAACGCGCCTCAGTCGGCCGTTCGGTATGCCACGCTCCGAGGGCCGTTCAGCCGAGTGGTCGATGAACTGGGCACGACGTACCTCCGGGGCATTCCCCAGCCAATCACGCCAGAGACTGTCTGCCTCTTGAGCCAAGCTCCATTAGTTTCTCACTTTATCCTGTCCTCCAGCCCACTGTGGTTGGATCGAGCTGACAATCGATGGACTGCGGTCTACCCAGCAGACACTCCGTGTGCCTGGCAAGGACATTTTGCCATGCTCGCCGGGCCCTTCATTGAAGCCGCCGATGACGATCACCATCTGTATCGCCGAGGCGAGCCGCTGGAGATCTGCTCCAAGACGCTACAGGTATTGGAAACCGACGCCTACGCTCCCCATTTTGCGATCATCAACCGCGCGGGCCAGAGCGTCATCGGTGAGGCCGTGACCTGCGCCCCCAATGGGAGCTGCTGCTGATGCATGATGACGCTGAGTCACGCAGACGATCTCGGTAATCGGTTCTGAAACAGGCTGCGACATCTTGAAATAAACTCTATGGCACTGACCCTACTGGGACAACAGAGCCCCCTTGCCTCCTCAACGGAGCAATTGAAGATACTCGGGAGGACCGCGAGTTGTCCCCCTTTCGAGACGCAACTCAATCACATCGGCCTGCTCCCACTTCGAGCCACCGGGATCACCGTCTTTCAGATCAATGTCGGTAAGCTCTGCAATCAGACATGCAGACATTGTCACGTTGATGCGGGACCTGACCGCACCGAACGTATGTCTTTCGAAACGGCGGAGCAGTGTATCCGCGCTCTCACTCAGACCGATATCCCGACGGTCGATATCACAGGGGGGGCACCGGAACTGAGCCCCAATTTTCGCTGGCTGGTTGAACAGAGCAAGGCACTGGGTCGTCACGTGATGGATCGCTGTAACCTATCTGTCTTGCTCCTCCCCTCCCAAGCGGACTTGGCGGAGTTCCTCGCCGGGCATCGTGTGGAAATCGTCGCGTCGCTGCCCTATTACCGCGCCGGCCAGACCGATGCACAGAGGGGTGAAGGAGTCTTTGAGAAATCCATCGAGGCTCTGCAACTCTTGAATACACTCGGGTATGGCCGTCCCGGTAGCGGCCTCGCCTTGAACCTAGTCTGCAATCCAGTCGGAGCCTTTCTCCCTCCCAAACAAGAGGCGATTGAAGCGCAGTTTCGAAAGGGACTCCTGGCTCGCCATGGCGTCGAGTTCAACCATCTCTACACGATCACCAATATGCCGATCAGCCGATTTCTTGAATTTCTCCTAGAGAGCGGCAACTACGAGCAATATATGGAGCGATTGGCTAACGCCTTCAACCCCGCTGCTGCGGCCGGCGTCATGTGCCGCTATACAATCTCAGTGAGCTGGGACGGCACCCTGTACGACTGCGACTTCAACCAGATGCTCGATCTACCGATAGATCACGGCGCCCCCGCCCATATCCGCGACTTTGATCCGGTTCAACTCCATCAGCGCCAAATTACGACGCGCAACCATTGTTATGGCTGTACGGCAGGAGCCGGTTCGTCTTGTGGCGGGTCCGTTACCTCCTAGAACCACGGACAATGGAAATCTCTCTATTCGCCTTCGCACTCGCTTTCGCCCTCGCCTGTGCGAACGGAACCAACGATGTCTCCAAAGCAATCGCGACCTTAGTCGGTAGCGGAGTCACCGATTATCGGTCGGCGATCGTCTGGGGAACTGTCTGGACCGTGATCGGCGCAGGAGTAGCGGCCTTTGTTGCACGTGCGATGGTCAATACGTTTAGCCATGGCCTCGTCCAGGCCGGCACGATCATCGAGCCGGCCGCTACCCTGGCGGTCCTAACCGGAGCGATGGCGTGGATCCTCTTCGCCTCGCGCACGGGCCTCCCTGTCTCAACGACTCATGCACTCACCGGAGCCATCGTCGGCACCGGCTTGGTCGCCTTCGCCGGAGAAGGATTGATCTGGGCCGCAATCGGGAAAAAGATTGCTCTGCCTTTGTTGCTCAGTCCGTTCCTCGCCTTGACCGTCTCTTTACTGATCCATCCAGTTGTTCGCGCGCTCGCGAGGAAATGGGAAGGCGCCTGCTTGTGCCTAATGCCGGCCTCACGAGCGCTAGTGGCGATCGATCCTCGCGGAGAAACGAGAACATTGTTTCAGGGGCCAGACTTTGGACAGCCGGTGATCGCGGTGCCTTCGCAATGCGACCGAGCAGGCTTACAGGGACTGATTGTAGGACTCGATACGATCCATTGGATCTCCAGCGGCCTTGCGTCATTTGCCCGCGGCACGAACGATGCGCCGAAAATCGTCGCCATGCTTTTGCTCGGCAGCACGACCGCTACGTGGCCCAGCACTTCGTCCCAGCTTATTGCCTTCGGGGGAGTCGCCATTGCGATGGGGCTCGGCAGCTACTTTGGTGGACTCCGCGTGACGAAAGTTCTCGCTGAAAACGTGACGAAGATGAGTCATGCGGAGGGGCTGTCTGCAAACCTGGCGACATCGTCCTTGGTCCTCGTCTCCGGCTTTCTCGGATTGCCGGTCTCGACCACTCATCTCAGCAGTTCAGCCATTATCGGAATCGGCCTGCTCAAAGGCCGGAACAGCCTGCGCTGGACGACCGTGCGTGACATGGTCCTGGCTTGGGTGGTGACACTGCCGGCATCGGCTCTCCTCGCTGGTGTCGCATACCTCATCCTCACCAAAGTTCTCTAGCCTGTCCTGTTCATTTGGTCTGTTTGGTTTATTTAGTTCTTCTGGTTTGTCTCGTTTGTTTGGTTAAACAAGACCAACTCGATGAACAAAACAAACCAGATAGACCAGACCAACCAGATCAACTAGATGGACCATCTGGAAATTATCGTGATTGCGTAGCTTCTAGACAGTCTGCTATGGTGGCGCGGACAGAGATCCTCGCAATTATCTTCGGTCAAATACTTCGTATGGTTTGGGACCCCAAAGATCCTTGGAGTAAGAAGAGCGACCCGCTTGAGGAGGCCCTCAAGCAGGCCCAGTCGCAATTCCAGAATCTGCTGCCCTCATTCAAGAATCTGATGCCTTCAAGCGGTTTCAGAAACATCGCCTTGGCGGGGCTGCTTGTCTTTGTTGCTTGGCAGGGAGTCTTTATCGTTTCCCCGGATGAGGAGGGCGTCGTCAAGCGATTCGGCGTCCCCGTCCGAACCGTGGCGCCTGGCCCTCATATGAAAATTCCTCTCGTCGAAACCGTTCTGCAGCCGAAAGTCCAAAAACTCCACCGCATTGAGGTCGGCTTCCGGACAGATCGGCAAGGCCGCCAGCAGATGCTGGCGCAAGAAGCCCTGATGCTCACCGGCGACATGAACATCCTGGCCATCCAATTCATCGTGCAATACAAGATTAAAGAGTCTGCGAACTATCTCTTTAACGTCGCAGAAATCCATGAGACGATCGGCAAAGCTGCCGAGGCCTCCATGCGGGAAGTGGTCGGTAAGGGCAAAATCGACGAGGCCTTGACGACCGGCAAAGCCCAAATCCAACAGGACACCCAGGTACTCCTGCAATCCCTTCTCGACCAGTATCAGGGCGGCGTCCAGGTCGCAGCTGTCCAACTCCAGGACGTCAGTCCTCCCGAGGCCGTGGCGGCTGCGTTCAAGGATGTGACGAATGCGAAGGAAGATCGAGAGAAACTGATCAACCAGTCTCAGAGCTATCGCAACGACATTCTCCCTAAAGCCCAAGGCGAAGCCGCTCAGGTGGTGAACCAGTCTAAGGGCTACGCCCAGGCGCGACTGAATCGCGCCCAAGGTGAGGCGAACCGGTTTGTGGCAACCCTGAAAGAATACAATCAAGCTAAAGACATCATCAGCAAGCGGATCTATATCGAAACCATGGAAGAAATCCTGCCGAACGTCGAGAAGATCATCATCGATGGCAAGTCAGCCGATCGTATGCTTCCGTACCTTCCACTTGATCGTCACAAACCGATGACCAGCACCGCCACTGAGGACCGTAAATAATGACCAAGCAGGGATTCATCATTGCAGTGGCGGTGGTCATCATCGGGTTGTTTTTCCTGGGAGCCTCACCACTCTTCGTCGTGGACATCACCCAAAATGCGATCGTGGTCCAGCTCGGAAAGCCAGTCCGCAATCTCACGGAGCCGGGGCTCTATGTGAAAGTGCCGTTCATTCAAGAGGTCACCTACTTCGATAAGCGCCTGCTGGACTACGACACACAGGCGCAAGATGTGATCACACAGGACAAGAAGACCCTCCTTCTTGACAACTATGCCAAATGGCGGATTATCGACCCACTCAAGGTCTATCAGAACTTTCAAACCCAGCGGGGAGCGCTGCAACGGCTTAACGACATTATCTACTCCGAGCTCCGGGTCGAACTCGGGCGCCATGACCTTCTGGAGATTGTCGCGGATCACCGCGCAGAACTCATGAAAATCGTGACTCAGCGGTCACATGAGAAAGCATCTGCGTATGGGATCGAGATTCAGGACGTGAGAATTAAGCGCGCCGACCTCCCTGAACAGAACGAGAAGGCCGTGTTCTCCCGGATGCAAGCTGAGCGGGAACGGCAGGCGAAGCAATACCGCGCGGAAGGCGCTGAGGAGGCACAGAAAATCCGTTCAGAGGCGGAAAAGGATCGCGAGATTATTCTGGCTCAGGCGTATAAGGAATCGGAGGAACTTCGAGGCGCGGGGGATGCGAAGGCCTTTAAAGTCTATGCCGACGCCTACCGGCAGGATACTCATTTTTTTGAATTTACTCGCACGATGGAAGCCTACAAGAAAACCTTCAAAGATAAGTCCACCCTGGTGATGGGTCCGGACTCAGAATTCCTCCACTACCTTAAGCAGCGCTAGCCTTCAAGACAGCCCCACAATCTCTCCCGTGCCTGGATCGATTCCAATACGTTCCCCTGCCGGCCTCTTGGGCAACCCCGGCATGAGCTGAATCCCTGAGCAGACCGCCGTCAGAAACCCAGCCCCTGCGAGTATTCGCACTTCTTTGATCGGCAGGGTAAACCCAGACGGGCGTCCCTTCAACGCTGGATCATGTGAGAGCGACAACGGCGTCTTAGCCATGCAGATGGGCAGCTGATCAAATCCGAGCTGCTGCGCCAACGCTATGTCTTGTTCGGCCTGTACGTCGAACGAAACAGCTGAGGCCCCATACATCTGCGTGGCAATAGTCTGGATTTTCTTCTTGATCGGCCAAGCGATGTCATATAAATGCCTAAACGTAGACGTTTTCGCTGCGGCGCTGACCACTGCCTCCGCCAACTCTTCAGCCCCTTTCCCGCCATCGGCCCAATGGGTTGAGACTGCGGCATCCACCGCCCCAACCTCTCGAGACCGTTCTCGAACCCACTCCAGCTCAGCCACCGGGTCATCGATGAAGGCATTGACCGCCACCACTACTGGCACTCCATGGGCTTTCACGTTCGCAATATGCTGCTCCAAGTTCGCAAAGCCCTTTACCAATGCCTCCTGGTTAGGCCCGGTAAGCCCTGCCGGAAGCGGTGTTCCAACTTTAACCGTTCCTCCGCCGCCATGAAGCTTGAGCGCGCGAAGCGTCGCGACCACCACGGCTGCCGCTGGCTTGAATCCTGAACGACGACACTTGATGTTGAAAAATTTCTCCGCTCCGAGATCGCTCCCGAAACCAGCCTCCGTAACGACATAGTCCGCACAACGCAATGCAATAGCATCGGAAAGAATCGAACAATTCCCATGGGCGATATTACCGAACGGACCTGTATGCACGAACGCTGCGGTTCCCTCCAGCGTCTGAACCAAATTTGGCAACAGCGCTTCTCTAAGCAAGACCGCCATGGATCCGGCACATCCAAACTCCTCTGCTCGCAAGAGCTTGTCATCCGTTGCAAACCCAACAACGATCTGCCCAAGCCTCTGTCGCAAGTCGGCTTGACTCGATGCCAACGCGAGCATCGCCATGACTTCAGAAGCTTCAGTGATCACAAACTGGCCCGTGCGACCCACAGGCCCCTCTCCCAGCGAGACTTGCCGTAACGCCCGGTCACTGACTCCCAACGTCCGTGGCCAGGTGATCCGGTTGGGATCCACTTTAAGCCCGTTCCCATGAAAAAGGTGATTATCCACAAATGCTGATAAGAGATTGTGACTGGCAGATACAGCGTGAGCATCGCCGGTCAGATGAAGGTTGATATCTTCCATCGGAAGGACTTGCGCCCTTCCTCCTCCCGTTCCCCCCCCCTTGATCCCAAACACCGGCCCTAATGAAGGCTGGCGAAGCGTCACGGCCGTTCGATGGCCGAGGCGGGAAAGACCCATAGCAAGCCCGATGGAAGTTGTCGTCTTGCCTTCCCCCAGCGGGGTCGGATTTATGGCGGTCACAAGGATATACCTGCCGAGAGGCGCAGCGTGAAGTCGCTCGAGTACATCAAGCGAAACCTTCGCCTTGAGTCTTCCATATGAAATTAGCTCGTTGGTCTTGATGCCAAGCTGGTCGGCAACGTCCTGAATTGGACGCGCCTTCACTGATCGGTTGATCTCAATATCTGTCATAGGCTGAGTAACGGCACAATCTCTACAACCGTAACGGGGCGGCAGTATAGCATAGGAATTGAGCCGATTCGGTGGCTGTTTTGGGATGGAAGGGGTAGATTCAGTGTGACCTTGTCATGAACCTAATCGGTTGATGACGAGCCAGTGATTAAGCGGGAAGCCTTAGCTATTCGAGGATGTACTTTACCGGATCTAGCGCCTGACCATGAACCTTGACCATGTAGTGCAAGTGGGGGCCCGTGGCTAGTCCCGTACTGCCGACCAAGGCAACGACTTCTCCACGCTTTACGCGCTGTCCCTCTTTGACTAACGATTTGGCTAGGTGGCCGTAAAGCGTTTCAATGCCGAATCCATGGTCGATTTTTACGACATTTCCCAGTTTAGGGTCAAACCCGACTGCTGTCACTCGTCCTTGTGCCGGCGCCTGGATAGGCGCATTGGCAGCAGCTCCAATATCTAACCCATCATGCCACGCGGGCTTTTCTGTAAATGGGGAAACCCTTGGCCCAAATCCTGAGGTAACCCACCCCTTCACCGGCCATATGGACGGGGTTGCAGCCCATCGAGAAGATTTGTTTTCGGCGGCCAAAGATAACTCTTCAAGCGATTGTTCCTGAATCGTAGCTTCCCTCGATAGCCAATCAATGCCTTCCTTGATCGAGGCAATCATTTCCTGCTCAGTGAAACTGTTCGAACCTCCAGTTGGGCTCGTTTGGCCAGCCAGGACACTCTGACCAGTTTCTACTGAACTGAGGCGCTGAGCCCCATTGTCGCTCGTAAGGGCATTCTCAGAAGAGGGAAGAATATTGCCATCAGGAAGGGGACCATCCACACCACCTCGGCCATTAACCATGTCCCCAGTTTTGGTAGGCTCAATTCCCAGCATGACACGAAGTCGCTGATTGACCTCCTTCATGCTCGTTAAGCGCTTCTTCAAATCGTCGACCGCGCCAGAAAATGCTGCTGTCTGTTCACGTGCACTCATGGCCTCATCACGGAAGGCTGATAGTTCCCAGACCTCGCCGGTTCTCACCACATAATGCGAGATGACGAGAATATCGACTAGAAGAAAAATAGCTCCTGCAATCAATAACTTACTAACAAATTTGCGATGGAAGTTAAACCGTAGTGGCTTAGCAGTTGAGCCACGAAAGATCACGACGGTATAGGCATCGCTGTCTTCTACGCCATTTACTTGTCCCATGCTCTTCACCCCCTACTGGATGGGCTCACCCGCCTCCGACAATAATTCTCTGCGAGTGTACCGATCCAAGTTGCTTCAGTCAACCCTAACTTTGGTAATGACCCACCACTACCTATTAGCTGTGGGTCTCATTGCATACCCACCCAATATATTGTTCAAAACCATCTTTAACCGGCAATGCGATGATCTCAGGAGTCTCATACGTATGCATCGACTTGATCGCCCTCTCAAGTGCACGGTATCGCGGCCTTGTAGATTTCAATATCAGAAGAACTTCTTTGGCTTTGACGACCCTTCCCTTCCAATGATAAATCGACTGAATCCCTGTAATGATATTCGCGCAGGCAGCCAGGCGGGCATTCACCATTCCTTCGCCGATCCTGACCGCTTCTTTCTGATTGCTCACCGCAACCAAGACCACAAGAATTTGTGTTGGTGACTTCTTCATAAGGGGCGCAACCACTGCAAGACAACCTTTAGGCCCTGCGATGCCCCTCGCCATTCTCTCTCT
>CAZGYZ010000012.1:17946-20421 GCA_964530675.1 uncultured Nitrospira sp.
GATTATTGCAATTTATCAATATCTTATGATTTCGAGTTCAATCGTACTGTTTGCCTGCTCTCCCCTATACTTGAAGCTGAGTTGGTATTACCACATAAAGGCGAGATATCAACAAAAATGTACATTCCCTCCCTCTATTTCTCAAGAGAAAAGGTACCGCCCCACTAGTTGCTTACGTCTATCTCAGATAAGGCCTGACTGAATGGGCTGTCGGCATCATTGACTCAGGCTCATTGACAAGCTTTTCACCCCTCACATATTATTATGATGACCTTAAATAAGGAGGTCTCTCAATGGACTTCGCCATTTCCCCAAAAGAACTTAAGAAAAGCCTTGATAACGGAGACAAGTTAGTTCTGGTTGATGTGAGGGAGGAATGGGAATATTCCCTTGCAAAGGTGGATGGCTCAATCCTAATTCCCCTCGGAACACTTCCTCAATCGCTCGCTCAATTAAACCGCGAATCCGAGATCATTGCCATCTGCCACCATGGCATGAGAAGCGCCGATGCAACGAACTTCCTGCTTCAACAGGGATTCCAGAAAGTGAAGAACTTAGTAGGAGGGATCGACGCATGGTCAACCCAGGTAGATGGAACCGTCCCTCGATATTGACCAGCCCCACCAACGCCCGCGAGCACATACTCTTCCTTCTATCCGAACAACACAGTCGATTCTAACCCAAGCGCTCGCGGAAATAATCGACGGTGCGTTTGAGCCCCTCACTGAGTTCGGTTCTTGGTTCCCAGGACAATTCTTGACGGAGCTTACCCGAATCAATCACGCTCCGTACCTGTTCGCCACTTTTGGCTGGCCCATGAACTTCCTTGCATGTCGAATT
Organism: uncultured Nitrospira sp.; assembly: GCA_964530675.1. Lineage (GTDB taxonomy): Bacteria > Nitrospirota > Nitrospiria > Nitrospirales > Nitrospiraceae > Palsa-1315. The sequence continues at coordinate 18,787 of CAZGYZ010000012.1, forward strand.
TGTATGAGAGATCAAAATCCTGAGCAAATCGTTGATTGAGGTTTCTTCCCCCGTTCCAACGTTATACGTCCCTTGCGTTTCCTGTCCCATCACCGCAAGATTTGCCTCAACAACATCTTCGACATAGACGAAGTCTCGCGTTTGCCGCCCATTCCCATTGACGATCGCTTGCTCGTTATTCAACAGCTTCTGAATAAAGATCGCGACCACGCCGGCCTCTCCATCCGGATCCTGACGTGGGCCATACACATTGGCATAACGCAAGTTCACCATTTGAAGTCCGCTGACCCGTTGATAGTAAGATAGATACTGCTCCCCGCATAACTTGCTGATGCCGTAAGGCGATAGAGGCCGCATGACATGAGACTCTGGGGCGGGGTAGATCTCCTGCTCGCCATAGATGGCCCCACCGGAAGAAGAGAAGACCACCTTACGCACACCATGCCTGACCGCTTGCTGCAGCACATTCAACATACCAAGGACATTCACCTGAGCATCAAAAATTGGATCATCCACAGATTTTCTGACGTCCATCTGTGCAGCAAGATGCATGACAATATTAGGCCGTTCGTTACGAAACACCCGTTCAAGCCGCCAGCTCTGAATATCTAGCTTGCAAAAACGAGCGGCGCGATTGAGGTTTCGCCGCTTGCCCGTGGACAGATTGTCCACAACAACAACCTCGTGTCCTTCCTGGACAAGACGATCGACCAAATGAGACCCGATAAAACCGGCGCCTCCGGTCACGAGTACCTTCATGCATGCCCCCATCGCATATGAATCTGTGACATCATCTGCCCAATTCCTATCAAATCAACTTGTTCTCGCGCGTGCAAAACCAACAAGAATCTCCCGATTCCCTTTTCGCCCTATGACTGGAGAGTCGAGCACGCCTTTCAGCTGAAGCCCCAACTGAGCGGCACAGGCAATGACCTTCTCAGTCACCGCCTCACGTTGCGCATCATCTCGCACGATTCCCCCTCTCCCCACCTGCCCCTTACCGACTTCAAACTGTGGCTTCACTAACACCACGACCACTGCGGAGCTATTGAGTAGTTGGATGATTGCGGGTAGTACCAGCGTCAAAGAAATAAAAGACACATCGATCACCGCCAGGTCGATTGGCTCTGGAACCGTTGTACGGTCAACATACCGAATGTTGGTCCGTTCGAGCAAGATAACACGCGAATCTTTACGGAGCCTCCATTCAAATTGTCCATACCCCACGTCGATGGCATAAATGCGGGTAGCTCCCCGCTGTAATAAACAGTCGGTGAATCCGCCGGTCGAACACCCGACGTCCAAGCCAATTGCCCCTTTCGGGTCAATATGAAAGGCATCAAGTGCCGCAGCCAATTTGTCGCCCGATCGGCTGACAAACAAGGCTGGCTGGACGATCTCGATCCGCGCATCCAGCGGCACCAACTTTGCGGGCTTATCCACCATGATCCCATCAACCAATACTCCACCAGCCAAAACCGTTCTGGCCGCAGCTTCCCGACTCGGCACCAAGCCCAAAACCATAAGCACACGATCTAACCGTTCTTTGTGAATACGAGAAGGGGAGGCCATATCGACTAGAAAAACCGCTCATCACAGCATGGACAGAAATAGAGGCCACCACTGGGGGCCTAG
>CAZGYZ010000013.1:0-19951 GCA_964530675.1 uncultured Nitrospira sp.
TCGGAGGAGATGGTACCACAACGAGGCGGAAACTAGAAGGTTTCAGGATCTTGGTTATATCGAATGGCCCTCTCCTGCTGCCCAGGCCATGCTATCGTGTACGATTGCCGGCCGCCTTAGACTCGCATACGAACGTGCCCGTCGCACATTTTTTTGCGACGAGCCGTGTCAGCCGTGTTTGTGTCAGAAATACGCAGAGGACTAGAGAGTATGCACTGGAGGGTCGGGAGAAAACACCGAACACGAAGGCCCACCACCCTTAACCTGCCCCCGCTATGAAAGGCTCGAAAGTTCGCTACATGCTCTTCACAATACTGGGCGTTAAGAAGATCAGCAGCTCTTGTTTTGCTACAGACTCGGTCTTCTGCTTGAAGAGCCATCCCAAAACAGGCACACGAGAGAGATAGGGAATACCAGACACGCTGTTGCTCTGCGTATCGATAAAGACCCCGCCGATCACCATCGTCTCGCCATCCCGGATAAGAACCTGGGTATTGGCTTCACGGCGGTCGATACTGGGACCAGCCGGATTGCTTCGCGCACCGACGGCATTTCTGGTTGCGCGAACCTTCATCATAATCTGCTTACCGACTTCCTTAGGATCCCGCGAGGTAATCTGAGGAGTCACGTTCAATTCCAGGTTCGCATCCACAAAAGTTGTCTGAGTCCCCTGAAGGGAGGTCGTCTGGAATGGGATCGATTCCCCCTGCGAGATCTTGGCCTCCCGCTTATCCAACGTGGTGACCTTTGGCGCGGCAATGACTTTGCTCAGACCGAGCAACTCACCAGCCGACAGACGCATATCCAACAACGCTCCATCTGCTTTTCCAATGGTGAACCCGACACCAGGAGTCGACACCAAACCACCGACTGTGGCAGGAAGATTGACCAGAAAATTTGAAGTTTGAGCCCCAAATGCTCCGGTATTACCAGTCCTGAAGTTCGCTACCCCGCCACCCACGATGTCATTTAGATTCTGAATACCCCATTGAACACCCAGAGAACGGGAATAGGTCGTATCTGCCTGCACGATCCTCGCTTCGATTTGGACTTGCGGTACTTCGAGATCAAGCCCATCAACCAGCTGTTTCATCACCCCAACTTTGCTTTCCGTATCCCGGACGATCAAGGCATTGGACCCTATGCTCATTTGCATCAACCCTCTCGGGCTCAAATATTGGCGAAGAGACGTCATGAGTTCTTGTGCTTGCAGGTTCCTAATATAGAACACCCGATCGACCAGCTCCTCCGCTTTCACCTTGGCATCCTTCACCATGGCTTCTTCATTCTGCTGTTTCGCAATATTCGCCAGCGAATCGATCCAGAGAATATTGCCCTGCCTGATCTTGCCTAATCCATTCATCTTCAAAATCATATCGAGCGCCTGATCCCAGGGCACACTCACGAGTTTCATCGTGACCTTGCTCTTGACTCCTTCACCGACGACCATGTTGAATCCACTGACTTCGGCAATGAGCCGCAACACATTACTGATATCCGCCTGCTGGAAATCCAGCGAAATGCGCCGGCCAATATAATGCGTTTCTCCAACGACCAAATCATCCTTTGGCGTGGTTTTCTCACTTCTATCTATACTATCTGTCCCTAAGGTCATCTGGACATTCTGCACGTGAAATTTAGGTGAAGACCGCCGAACCGTCGCTATTGCCCGCTGAGCTATCCGGGGAGCGTTATCGACCCACACCTGCGGCATCGTGGAATTCTCCGGCTGAATAGTTTCGATTGCCCCTCCAGGATTAGAGTCTGTCCTTGCGGCCCCATCAGTACCGGCGCCTTCCCGAAGAGTCACAATAAGATTCGTTCCTTGCGGTTCAACTGAATAGGCTGCCGTACCGGAAAGATCCAATACCACTCGTACTCTATCGGCATGATAACCCAGACGCACTTGCTTCAAGATCGGGTGATTCACAGGTATGACTGGCTTATGTATGGCTGAAGCCACGTGTGGAATGTCGATCATGAGGCGACGCTCATCAAGACGCGTCACCTCGTGGGCCAGCTCTCCATCCCCCGAAATGACAACACGGATGTCATTGACGCCGCGCTGAATATCGACCGCGGTCAGGATCTTCGCCGAATCTCCCCCGATGCTCGAAGACATGCCTGAGTCGACATGCGGTATGTCGGCTGAAGCTCCCATCGATGGCATGGCCATCGGAGCACTGAGCACTCCCACCGCCGAGAGCACGCGAACAAATACTGTCGTTGTCATGGTCAGCTTAGGTTTCATTCTGCGCCCTCTTTCGGGTGAAGGAGCTTGACATACTCCCGCTCTTGTTTGCTCCCATACACATCTGTAAACCGTTCTTGCACCACAATGCCTTTATCCGTCACGGCAGTGACCATGCCATTATTGGGACCAATACGCGTGCCTCGACGCACGGTATAGCCATTCCCATCTGGCGTCTGAACCATAGCGGCATTGCCGTAGGCCCCCCATACGACAGCAATCAGGTTTATCTCCGTGAGCCCAACGCGCTGGAGCGGAGGCAAGGCGGGGTCAATCGGTCCAAGGCCCGCCTGTTGCAACACTGGCACAAACGGATCGCGCCGCCCAGAGGGATCATAGGTATGTGCCCTCACCGGCTCCACCATTGGATTGAGTGCTGCTGCCTGAGCATTCTCATTGCCAGGTGCCACGGCTGAAGACGGTGCGTGCCGCGGCACATCGTTGAGAGGAGGCACTTTTAAGGAATCCTCCCGCATTGGGTTAATTTGTCTGGCATGAGAACTCATACCAGGCGCAGCAAATCCCAGACCGGCTACGGCCAGCAGTCCGGCACATCCAACCAGAACCATGCTTATCGTCTTCATAGTCAATCGCCAGTTTTCACAGTTGGCACTCATCGCCCATGACCTCGCACATATCCAAGACTCTGTCCCTATTTCTTTTGAGGCGCTGCAGGAACCATCGCGGCCAACTTGGTTTCCTCTGGCGCCGCATAGGCGATAAGGTCAAACACGGTCTGTGTGACAACCCGTCCCTTCTCAAGCTTTGGAGCTCCCATCTTGAGGCCGGACACGGTTACAATTCGAGGCAACGCGTTGATCCGATCGAAAAACAAGGCTGCGGTATGGTAGCCGCCTGAAACCTCTACATTTACCGGCATACGGACAAAGAGTTTAGATGAATCCTCGCTTTTGGGACTCGGTTTCCACAGCTTAATGTCGAGTCCAAGACGAATCCCCAAGTCCGACACCTGCTTGAGCAACATCACCGCCTCCTCTTCAGGCGGCAATCGTTCTTTCTTTTTCGCGAGTTCAATCTCCAGTTGCTTGCTGGCGGCAATAAGTTCATCAAGATGTTTGACTTTGATGGTCAATGTTTGAATCTCGTTATCGAGTGTGCCAATTGCCCCCTGAAGCCCTGCAATCTCTACAGATTTTGGCTCGGCTATATAGTAGTAGAAGCCCACGATAATCCCTGCAAGAACCATTACAAGAAGCCCCACCTTCTGAGCCCATGGGATTGACCGCAATAGGTCAAGATTTATAGAAGGCAGCTTCATGATTCTTACCCTTTGAGACGGAAACCAAGTTTGAACTGATAGATATTGAGCTGGCTCTCCACCGCGGCGCGACTTTCTTGAAGATTGATATTCGAAAAATAGTCGGTCCGGCGCAGATTATTCACGAATTCCACCACATCATCGTTGGTCGCTGCACGACCTTCAAGATCGACCTCTTTCCCGGTAACCGCCATTCTCACTAACCACACCTTCAGCGGATCAAGACTTTGACTGACATGGTCGAGGGCCTTGACAGGGCCGACACGTGACTTTTCCAATTCGTCGATGATGCGATTTTTGTCTTCCAGCACTTTCTTCCGGTTTTCAAAATCAGAAACCTGCTTCACTTGTTCTTTCAGCTGTGCGACTTGCTTCTCCTTGTCGAGTTTTTCGGTCTGCCGCACGGCTATCTCTTCATCGAGTGACGCCGAGTACCACCAGCATCCTGCCAGGGTGACGAGCAACAGCCCCGCACCCAACAGCGCCTGTGCTCTAACATCATACTGAGGCTTCCCCTTATGCCCCTTGGGCCCTGGCAATAAATTAATGCGAATCATCGGTCCCCTATCGATCTAAGCGCCAACCCAACTCCCACTGCGGCCAGCGGAGCCAATTCGGCCAATGTGCTCTGATCAAAACCGCTCCCTGAAGTATCGATTTCGCTAAACGGATTAGCGACCTCGACTACAGCCTGCATTCGATCTCTCAATTGGACAACCAGGCCCTTTACCTGAGCGCCCCCTCCACACAAAAGAACCTGTTGAACGTCCGCGTCCGCCATGGTTGACTTGAAATAATCGACTGTCCGCGCAATTTCCGACGCAACCTCGGAATTAACACTGTCGACGACTGTGGTCACCGCGTCCTGATTATTCCCAGCCGAACGCTCGCCTTTTTTCGTTTCCTCTGCCTCTTCATAGGACATGCCCACTTCTCGTTGAATGGCTTCCGTATAGCGATTTCCTCCGATTGGAATATCTCGCGTGAACAGCGAGGTGCCGCCTCGAACAATATTGATATTCATGACACTGGCGCCAATATTGACGAGCGCGGTCGTCTCATCCTGTGAAACAGGATAGTTGATCGCGTGCATGTTTTCGATTGCAAAGGCATCCACATCCATGACGATCGGAACCAGCCCCGCCCCCTTGACGAGTTCTGTCAGCTCATTAATCTTGTCTTTCTTGGCTGCCACAAGAATGATCGACATCTCTCCTTGTGTATCGCCCGCGGCCTCGGTAGGGGGCAACACACTGAAGTCGATGTTCACCTCATTAATATCGAAGGGGATGTACTGCTCCGCGGCAAGCCTCACCTGCCCTTCCAACTCCTCATCAGGCATCGGCGGCAGACTGATCTTTTTAATGATGACCGCATGGCCGGAAATCGACACGGCGACCTGCTTCACCTTGATGTTCGTTTCCTCGAACAATTCTTTAATCGCCGATACCACCCGCCCTTCATCCATCACTGTACCGTCAACGATGACTTCCGGCTCAAGTGGTTTGAAACCAAACTTTTGGAGAATGTATCGCCCTCGGTTCTCCTTCAACTGGACAAGCTTGATCCCGCTCGACCCGATATCCAGCCCGACGAGCTGTCGCTTCCGGGTGAACATCGAGAACAGATCAGTTTCGGCAAGACCTTTGAATGAACTCAGCATACGTGCCCCTGACTGTACATGACTATCCGTACAGAGCAAGTCTTTATGTGATTTTCTTGAAGACTGTTACTCATGGTCATATCCCCATCCCGACAAACTTCCACGCTCCAAAGCCAGAATGTGTTCTTGAACCATTCTGGCTATTCACCTGTGTCCTGCCATCCATTCAGTATTCCCCTACTTGAGAGGCGATTTGGGCCTGAATCACAGCCGTCACACATCAAACGATGCCTCCACACTGAGGAGCGGCTTTGTCCGTCAGCTAAGTATAGTCCAGATGCTCTACCTGTCAAGGAAATCGCTTTCCTCGTACATGTTTAGAAACAAAGGGGATGGTGGCGGGAGAATTGACCTAACGGGTCCGTGGATTATTGCCTATTGATATCGCGATGCGCGACGGTCGCTTGATATCCCAGCGCAGAAAAACTTGCTTGAAGTCGTCCTGCAATCGCCACAGATCGATGACGTCCGCCGGTGCAGCCAACCCCAACATTCACATAGCTGCGGCGTTCTCGTTCGAAGAGGGGAATGAGGAATTTAAAGAAGCCTTCCAGCTGCCCGATGAATGCAACGGCGTCGGGATCAGTCAGCACATAGGTCCGCACCCGCGAGTCTTCCCCTGTCAATGGTTTGAGGTCAGGAACGAAAAACGGGTTCCGCAAGAACCGGACATCGAACAGGAGGTCAATATCGTACGGCACACCGAACTTGTAGCCAAATGTTACCAGCGAGATGGTTAACCGCTGAGGCGTGCCTTCTTGCCTGAACTGTCTGATTAACAGCTCACGCAACTCATGCACCGTCAAGTCCGAGGTATCCACAATCCGGTCAGCGTTGCGCCGAAGATCGGCAAGACGCTCCTTTTCAAAACGTACTCCTTCCAATACAGGGAGTTGCGGCAGCAGTGGATGGGGTCTCCGAGACTCCGAGAATCGACGAACCAAGACTTCCTCTCGAGCTTCAAAGAATATGAGCTCGACCGCATGACCAAGCGCCTTCACCCGCTCAAGAATGCCCACCAGATCTGAAAAGAACACGCGCTCTCTAACATCGATGCCGAGCGCAACATTCTTAATCTCGCCCCCCTGCTGATGACAGAGCTCGACAAAGGTCGGCAGGAGAGCCGGCGGCAAATTATCGATGCAGAAATACCCGGCGTCTTCGAAACACTTGAGGGCATGCGACTTCCCTGATCCAGAAAGACCGCTGATCACCACCAACTTGAGTCCTGCCATGCCTACCTACCCCTTACGGATCAATCAGGACCACTCGATCACGATCAATACGCTGTAGAATCTGCAGCTTTCCCGAAGACAGTGAAGTAAACACCACCAGCGAACCAGGCAAAGGATCGAGCCGGCGCTTCGCATCCTCAAGAGTCAGAACAGCCCGGACCGGACGAATGACTTCAAGTTCTTCCTCTTCCTGACGAAGAGCCTGACGCGGAACCTTACGCACTGACCTTTTCGTCGGTTCTTTATGATCAGTCTGGCGTTCCTTATGCTTTCGTATCTGGACACCCAAACGGTCCACGAGCTGGTCGATCGTCGCGTACATTTCCTGGGTCGAAGCTTTTGCCTGAATCCTCCTCCCTTGCATTGTACAAACGACCTCCGCACAATGCTGAAGCTTGCTCACACCCAGGATCACTTCCAGGTGGCTCAGCTTCACTTCATACCGCGCGAGCCTCTCAAACCGATTTTCGATATGTTGTCGGAGCGCCGGCGTGATAACCAGGCGTCGTCCTGTAATCTTCATAGGCTTTCATCCTTTCAAGCTGAATAACTTCAGTCCGTCCGTCACTCGACTATTGTGATTGGTTCCGAGCATCCATAACGCCAAGGGAGATACCGGATAAGAAGCGCTTACGGGCGCAGCTAGACAGGGAAAGTCTAATGGGCTGCGGAAAAACAATTGTGGGACGGTGGAAATTCAATAGCCTGTAGATCTAGTACAACAAAAGAGCCGCGAGCAGGATGCTCAAAAAGACCGTTCAGCAAGGCCGCAACGAGCGAAGAGGCGAGGCGTACGCTTCGGTACGTTGAGCCTCTGAGCGATGCGAGAACGCCGCTGGCGGGCTTTTTCAGCATCCTGCTAAAAGAACCGCTTGCGCTGAGTCGCGGAGGGAATATGTTCTTCCGCCCGGTACTTGGCCACCGTCCGTCGCGCGATCACGACCTGCAGTGTAAGCAGGCGCGCTGCGATCTCTTCATCTTTGAGGGGGCGGCGGGCATCTTCCTCCGCCACCATTTTCCGAATCATCTCCCTCACCGTCACAGACGACATCATGTCGGAGGGCTGATCCGCTCGCTGCAGGCCGGCGTTAAAGAAAAACTTTAGATCCAACAACCCTTGCGGGCAATACATGTACTTGTTGGCCGTCACACGGCTGATTGTCGACTCGTGCATCCCAATATCTTCAGCCACCTGTTTGAGCACCAACGGCTTCAGATGCTCCACGCCCTTTTCAAAGAACTGCTCCTGAAACTTCACGATACTCGACACCACTTTTACGATTGTCTTATTCCGTTGCTCGATGCTGCGAATGACCCATTGCGCCGCCCGAAGCTTTTCATCCAGATAGGCCTTAGTCTCCTCCGACCCGTTCTCACCTGCCCCCATCAACTGCTTATAGTATGGGCTGATCCTCATACGGGGGAGCCCGTCGTCGTTCAGTAAAACCACCCATTCACCTTCATTCTTGGCGACAAACACGTCAGGGACAATTACATAGTTCTGGGTGTTCGTAAACGGTCGCCCGGGCTTCGGCTCAAGCACTTCGATAACCTTGGTCGCCTGAAAAACCTCTTCTACTGTGACATCGAGAGCTTTTGCAATTCTCGCATACTGTTTCTTCTCCAAGTCTTTGAGATGGTGCTGAACAATGGCTTCAACAATCGACCCCTTCAAGGCGCCGGGTCTGGCCCCTAATGACCCCATCGGACTCTTCCCCAAATGTCCGATCTGCAAGAGTAGGCACTCCGCTAGATCGCGTGCCGCCACTCCCGTCGGATCAAAACTCTGAATATCCTTTAGAACTGACTCCCCTTCAATCTCGGTGAAATCAGTCCCGCTGACCATTTCTGCGAGAGACATGCGCAGATACCCGTCATCGTCAAGGTTACCGATGATCAACCGCCCGATACCCTTTTCACGATCGGACAAACCGGAAAACGATAGTTGCCAGAGAAGGTGATCTTCTAGGGAGGTTGCCTTCGCCATGGTTTGTTCATAGGAAGGAAACTCATCCTGAGAGGACGACTGAGACTCGGACCCACCAATCCGACGGTCGCTTCCAAAGTACTCTTCCCAACCAGCCGCTGAGACCTCATCCGGTGTATCCCGTTCTTCGGGAGTCGACTCCTCCGCATTCGACGGCTCACTATCCGCTGAGGCCGCCGCATCTTCCGCCTTCTCCTCTGCGCTTGTGGCTTCGCTGTCCTCCGCTTCAGCAGGGAGGTCTTCCAAAAGCGGATTTTCCATCAAATGCTGCGTGAGACTCTGCTGGAGTTCAAGTCGAGACAATTGCAGCAGCTTAATTGCCTGCTGCAATTGGGGAGTCATGATCAGCTTTTGACTCAGTCGAAGGTCGAGTCTGAGCTTCATACGCGACGATCCTTACGCATCATAGCTTGAACCGTTCCCCCAGATAGACCGCTCGGGCCGTTTCGCTCTTGACGATGGACTCAGGAGACCCGGCCTCTAGAATCAACCCTTCGTTGATGATGTAGGCCCGATCTGTGATTGACAGCGTCTCCTGGACATTGTGATCGGTGATCAGAATGCCGATTCCCTTTTCTTTCAATCGGGTAATAATTTGTTGTATGTCAGCGACGGCAATCGGGTCGATCCCTGCAAAGGGCTCATCCAGCAACATGAATGACGGGCTCGTCGCGAGCGCCCTCGTAATTTCCAACCGCCGACGTTCCCCACCAGACAACGCATAGGCCATGCTCGCTCGAATATGGCTCAGGTCCAGTTCCTTGAGAAGAGCATCGACCCGGTCACGACGTTCTGACCGAGAGTAGTCCAGCATCTCAAGAATTGCCAGAATATTGTCTTCAACCGACAAGCGTCTAAACACAGATGATTCTTGCGGCAGATACCCGATTCCTTTCCGCGCCCGTCTGTACATCGGGAGATCTGTGATCACCTCTTCACCGAGCGAGATCGCCCCTTCATCAGGCTGGCACAGCCCGACGATCATGTCGAAGATGGTGGTCTTTCCGGCCCCATTGGGTCCCAGCACACCCACGACCTCTCCGGCGTGGACTTCGATCGAGACACCTTTTACGACTTTGCGCGCGCGAAAACTTTTCACCAATCCCGTTGCGCATAAACCAGCCTCTTCGGTCCTGTTCACTTTAGTCCCAGACGACAGCGCATTCCCTTGAGCCGGTACGATCACTTGATCGCCCCCCCATCCGGCTCAATCCGCACATGCGAGCCCCCTTCCACCACACTCCGATCCTCTGCCAAAAACATCGTGATTTGCTTGCCGCTGACCCTTGTTCCCTTATCCCAGGCCACCGGGTCGCCCGTCAGGACGATCTTATCACCATCATGGTAGTAAATAGCTTTTTCACAGGTCGCATTCCCCGAGTCCTTCTCGATTTTCACTCGACCGGTCGCTTCAATCCTGTTGACTGAACGATTGGACACAGCCGGCACGGCATCGGGCCCTTTCGAAGGTACGGCGCCATTGACGGCCTCGGGCCCTTTCTGGTTATCAGTCGCGGGTGGGTCTTGCACGCGAAACATCACCACCATGCGATCGGAGTAGACAACCAACGACCCACGAGTCAGCACAACTGCCCCCTCAAATATCGCTTGGCTATCTTGATTTTTTACGGTCATCCGCTTGGCTGTAATGGTCGTGCTCACCGCTCGATCAACACCACCCTTGGGAAGGGCTGCGTCAGCCGATTCGCTCAATGAAGCTATCCCAAGCGGGAATAAATTAAGAAGCAGGAGCCAAATCCACATGTACATCCTCAAGCACTTCAAATTCCTCTCGGTCCAAATGTCCCAGCAACCCACGCCCCGTCACCTCTAACCCATGCCCAACGATACGAACAGGATCCTGTGTGCGAATCTCTCTTGTCTGATCAGTCCAAGCCAGATGGTTGGTATAAATCACGTATCCACTCTCAGTGTGAATCACGAGCGGCTCCAATCGGTTTGCGAGCACAAAATTCTTCGTCTCCGTATCTAATGTCCCTTCATCTCCGGTTAACGTCAAATCTTTTCCCTGCCGGCCAAACAGTGTGATAGCGACGACTTGGAGCATCGCCCGCTTGTCTCGTTCAAAGAGTCGCGCCTCTTGCGCCTGTACTTGCCATTGAACCGTATCGCCCTTGGTTTGGGTGAATGTAAACTGGGAAATCGTGGCATCAGCTGCATCCATGGAGCCTGGCGCCGCCGCCGTTGGGGTGGGAACCATAGTCGAGTTAGTCACGAGCAGATAGGCGAGGACACAGGCCAACACCGCACTGAGCGCTAACAAACCTCTCCGTACCCAGCGTTGCCACACGTTATCCCTGCTTCCTTATTAGTAGCATGAAGAATACTGGCACGATAGTAGCATGAGCTCAATATCAAGTAAACTTATGCCTCGACCACAGCATGGTCTACTGGACAGAGATGAGGTGAGGGAGATGGGGGAATCGTCGGAATAATGATGCGGCGCCGCGCCGCCGACTAAATCTCGCAGACAGGAGATCTAGCCGGCGGCAGGAGTCGCAGGAGTTGCGGCAGCAGGCACTTGTTTCTTCGCCGATGCAGCATCCGGCCTGGTGACGAGTTCAATCGCGACAAGCTTGGCTGCATCGCCGATCCGCCGCCTCGTCTTCACCATCCTGGTATAGCCACCGGGGCGGTCTTTAAATCGAACTGCAACATCGCTGAATAATTTTGAGACGACATCTTTACTGCGGATAAATGCAAGGGCTTGCCGCCGAGCCGGCAATGTTCCCTCCTTGCCGAGCGTAATCATCCGATCCGTAAATCCTCGAATTTCTTTCGCCTTGGCTTCCGTCGTCTCGATTCGCTCATGTTCGAGCAACGACGTTACAAGACTTCGGAACAGAGCCCACCGATGTTTCGTCTTTCGTCCGAGCTGTCTGCCATTTTTTCTATGACGCACTGGTTCCCTCTTGTTTCGTTACTCACTCTTCGGGCTACCGCTATTCTGTTGCACTGTATCCAGCTTCACACCGAGCCCTAACCCCATTTCCGTCAAGATCTCTTTAATTTCGTTGAGCGATTTCTTGCCGAAATTCTTTGTCCGCAGCATCTCCCCTTCGGTCTTCTGGACTAAGTCGGCAATGGTCTTGATGTTCGCATTCTTCAAACAGTTTGCAGCACGAACCGACAGTTCCAGCTCGTTGACGCTACGGAACAGATGCTTATTAACCTCACGTTGCGCCTCATCACTCCCAAGATCAGCGCGCCCTTCGAGTCGCTCATCGGGATTGATAAAGATATCGATGTGATCGCGCAGGATGCCAGCCGCCGTGGACAAGGCATCACGGGGCGAGATGGTCCCATCCGTTAAGATTTCCAAGGTCAATTTATCGTAATCGGTCATGCGACCGACACGGGCGTTCTCCACATGAAAGTTCACTCGTTTGATGGGCGAAAATACAGAATCAATCGCGATCACACCAATCGGCAGCCCCTCTTCCTTATTTCGCTCAGCCGGCACATAGCCCCGCCCATGATTGACCGTCATTTCCATGTCGAATGTGGCATCCTTGTCCAACGTCGCAATATGGAGATTCGGAGTCAATATGGTCACATCTGCATCATGAATAATATCAGACCCCTTTGCTTCACCGGGTCCCTTCTTCTTAAGACGTAGCGTCTTTGGCTTATCAGTATGTACCGCAAGCCGCAGTCCTTTGACATTCAAAATAATGGAGGTTACATCCTCCGTGATACCAGGAATCGTGGAGAACTCGTGCAGAACTCCTTCGATCTTCACCGTAGTTACTGCCGCACCTGTGAGCGACGACAATAGTACGCGCCGTAATGCGTTGCCAACCGTGGTCCCAAATCCACGTTCATAGGCCTCTGTTGTAAATCTGCCGTAGGTTTGGGATTGCGTATCGCTGTCGACTTCCACCCGCAGCGGGATTTGAAAGTCTTTCATTGCTTTAATCATGACTCCCCCTTGATCTCATCGAGTAGCCAGCCACTGAACGGCATCTGTTGCCACAGAGACCGACTCCCTTGCCCAATTCTGCATCTACCTTGAATACAACTCCACCACCATCTGCTCATTGACCGGCAGCGCAATCTGGTCTTTTGACGGCAGCGTTCGTACCATGCCCTTAAACGCCGTCTTGTCCAACTCCAACCACTCCGGAATGCCTCGTCCATCAACAGACTCTAAGGCGGCCTGGATCGAGATCAATGTGCGGCTTCGCTCCCGGACGCTGATGATATCGCCCGCCTTGACCTGCGCGCCAGGCACATTGATTTTTCGGCCATTCATGGTCAGGTGCCCGTGGCTGACCAGCTGCCTGGCCTCCTTTCGAGAAGCGCCAAACCCCAAACGATAGGCCACGTTATCCAGCCGGCATTCCAACAACCGCAACAACGCCTCACCGGTAATACCAGACTGCCGCTCCGCACGTTCAAACACACCACGGAACTGGCATTCCATCAAGCCGTAGATTCTGCGCAGCTTCTGCTTCTCTCTAAGCTGCGTGCTGTACTCTGAATTCCTCGGACGCTTTTGCCCATGCTGCCCAGGAGGATAGCTCCGCCGCTCGATAGCACACTTCTCTGTCATACAGCGCAAGCCTTTCAGAAACAACTTCTCACCCTCTCGCCGACACAACCGACAGACGGGACCGCGATACTTTGCCACTGCTGCCTCCTCGTGAATCGTTATTCGTCAAACGTCGATTTCATGTCCTGCTCTTGCGATTAACGATGCACGCTTAACGTTGTTGTCAAACTCTCCTGCGTTTCGGTGGACGGCATCCATTGTGCGGAATCGGGGTCACATCACGAATCATATGGATCCGCAATCCAGCAGCCTGAAGAGATCGGATCGCCGATTCACGACCGGACCCAGGCCCATTCACATAGACATCCACTTGGCGCATTCCGCTCTCCATCGCCTTGCGCGCAGCTGCCTCGCCGGCCCGCTGAGCCGCAAAAGGCGTGCTCTTGCGAGACCCCTTAAAGCCTTGGTTCCCTGAGCTCGCCCACACAATCGTATTGCCGCTCAGGTCGGTGATGGTGACGATCGTGTTATTGAAGGAAGCCTGGACATGGGCCACCCCGGTCTGCACGATCCGACGCTCTTTCTTCTTCCCTTTTTTGATGCTCATACAGACTCCCTACTCAAGTAACGGTCACGCACTACGCCGAACGCGCAGGCGGTTTCGGTTTGCTTCCCACACCGGAGCGACGGCCTTTTCTCGTCCGCGCATTCGTCTTGGTCCGCTGGCCGCGGACCGGCAACCCTTTCCGATGGCGCAGCCCACGGTACGTACCACTATCGATCAATCGCTTGACGTTCATCGAGAAGGTCTTTCTCAGATCGCCTTCGACCTGATAGCTCTCCTGAATAATTTCACGAATCTTGACGATATGCTCTTCGCTCAAGTCCTTCACACGAATCGCTCCGTCGATCCCGGCCTTGCTCAGAATAGAGAGCGCGGATGCCCGACCAATCCCATAGACATAGGTCAAGCCGATGTCCGCCCGCTTCTCTCTCGGTAAATCCACTCCAGAAATACGAGCCATAATTCCCCCTTACTCTTCCCATCATTCGTCACAGGATGACCTGATTGGGCTCTAGTGCGCACGTCCAGCGAGGGCCTTCTGAGGCCGCGCGCTGCGCGAGCAGGAGACCGATCAGGTCGTCCTGCGACCTCTCACCCTTGGCGCTGCTTGTGGCGCGGATTCTCGCAGAGGATTCGCACCACGCCCTTGCGCCGAACCACCTTACATTTGGCACAAATTGGCTTCACGGATGATCTGACTTTCATGTCTATTTTACGCTCCTACTTAAACCGATAGGTAATCCGCCCGCGCGTCAGGTCATACGGCGACAGTTCCACGGTCACCTTATCGCCGGGAAGAATACGGATAAAGTGCATCCGCATCTTTCCGGAAATGTGCGCAAGAATCTTATGGCCATTGTCCAGCGATACCCGAAACATCGCGTTCGGTAACGTCTCGTTCACTGTGCCTTGAATTTCGATGATATCTTCTTTCGGCACTATATCCCTTCTCTCCAGACTGCATGCCCGCGTCTTCGGTTTTTCAGAGCCGACTCAGAATCTTCGGCGGCCCACTCGGCTCAATCACAATCGTATGCTCAAAGTGCGCCGAGAGACTCCCGTCCACCGTTACCGCCGTCCATCGATCCTCAAGAACCTTGACTGCAGCGCCACCCATGTTGACCATCGGTTCGATCGCGAGAACCATTCCAGCCTGTAACCGTGGTCCCTGCCCTGGCTTCCCATAATTCGGCACCTGCGGCTCTTCGTGCAACTGCCGGCCAATTCCATGGCCTACGAACTCCGTCACGACCGAATAACCAGCAGCCTCCACATGCCGCTGAACCGCATGTGAAATGTCTGACAGCCGATGGCCCACCACCGCTTGCTTGATTCCGAGATACATGGCCTCCTCGGTAACTTGAACCAATCGGGCATTCCGTTCGGTCATCTGCCCCACAGCGACTGTAATTGCCGAATCTCCGTAAAACCCGCCGACAATGGCCCCTAGGTCAAGCCCAATGATATCCCCATCCTTCAACACTCGCTTGGAGGGGATTCCGTGGACAACTTGCTCATTCACCGATGCGCAGAGCGTCTTTGGATAACTCCGATACCCCTTAAATGCCGGCTTTGCCCCACGGGACCGAATCTCATCCTCGGCTAAGCGGTCCAGTTCATCGGTCGAAATACCAGGCCTAACGGCTTTCTGCAAAATCTGTAACGTCTCTGCCACCACTCTTGACGCCTGAGCCATCACCGCAATCTCATCCGGCGTCTTGAGAATGATCATGCCGCCCGGTACGGTTCCAGCGCCTGCGAGAGATGCTGAAAAACGACATCCACTGCGCCTGAACCATCCAGCTGAAATAACAATCTTCGCTCTTGGTAATACGCCACAAGCGGAGCCGTCTGCTCGTCGTATACTTTCAAGCGCATCTCGATCGCATCGCGTCGGTCATCGCTGCGCTGCACGAGCGGCTCTCCGCATCGGTCGCAAACCTCACCCACCTTGGGAGGCGCAAAGTCTACATGGAACGTCGCTTGGCATTTCGGGCAACTTCGGCGCCCGCTCAAACGCCTCACAATATCTTCACGCGAAACCTGGAAGTTCACCACCCGATCCAGCGCGATCCCTGTGGATATCAAAACCGCTCCCAATGCTTCCGCCTGCGGAACAGTCCTGGGGAATCCATCCAGAACGAATCCATTCGCACATCTGGGATCAGCTAACTTCTCCCTGACCAGCCCAATCACCACGGCATCCGGGACTAGGCTCCCCTGATCCATGTAGCGCTTCGCTTCAAGACCCAGCGCAGTCTGATTGCGAACCGCCTCGCGAAGAAGATCACCTGTCGATATCTTCGCTATCTGATACTGCGCCGCAATACGGTCAGCCTGAGTCCCCTTGCCAACCCCTGGTGCGCCGAGAAACACCACCTGCATGGATTTGCCTCACCCACTCCTACCACGGAGGGGAGCCATACCTTTACCAAGAAACCCGTCGTAATTCCGCATCAACATGTGGGACTCAATCTGCTGGGCCGTATCAAGCCCGACGCCGATCACGATCAGCAACGAGGTACCGCCGAAATAGAACGGCACACCTAGCTTATAGATCAACAACTCCGGGATCACACAGACGATCGCGAGATAAATCGATCCGGCAAACGTAATTCGCGTGAGTACCTTATAGATATAGTCGGAAGTCCGTATACCAGGGCGAATCCCGGGAATGAATCCACCGTACTTCTTCATGTTGTCCGCCATGTCCACCGGGTTCAACACCACTGCGGTATAGAAGAAGCAGAAAAATAGAATGAGGCCGATATACATCAGCGTATACAACAGCGATCCAGGCGCAAGTTGCGCACCGATATCCTTAACCCAGGGTGTCTCAAAAAACCCGGTAATCGTCGCGGGAAATGCAATAATCGATGATGCGAAAATAGGCGGAATCACCCCCGCAGTATTGATTTTCAGTGGAATATGCGTGCTCTGCCCCCCAAATACTCTGCGTCCGATAACTCGTTTTGCATACTGAACCGGCACCTTTCGTCGCCCGCTTTCCAGAAAGACAATGGCGGTGACCACCACTACCATCAGCGCCGCGAGGGCGACCAACAAGATAATGCTGAGCTGCCCAACCTTGTACAGTTCAAAGGTCTGGGCCACGGCGGACGGCAGGCGTGCGACGATCCCCGCAAAAATGATCAAGGAAATGCCGTTCCCGATGCCTCGCTCGGTAATCTGTTCACCAAGCCACATCAGGAAACCCGTACCCGCCGTCAAGGTGATGACCGTCATAAGACGGAATCCCCACCCACCGCTCATCACGAATGCGCCGTTATTCATTTGTTCGAGACCGACTGCGATCCCGAAGCCCTGAATCAGCGCAATACCGATCGTCCCGAACCGAGTGTACTGAATAATCTTTTTTCGCCCGCGCTCCCCCTCTTTGGCCAATTTTGTCAGATGCGGGACAACGACGGTCAACAGCTGAAGAATGATCGAGGCGCTGATATAGGGCATAATGCCCAGCGCTAAGATGGTCAACCTCGAGAGCGACCCGCCTGAGAAAATATCCAAAAACCCGAGTAGTGCGCCACCTTCCTTTTGCAAGAACTCCGAAAGGGCCTCGCCATTAATTCCAGGCGTAGGAATATGCGCCCCGATCCGATACACTACCAACATCCCTATGGTAAAGAGGATACGGGTACGCAGCTCAGGGATTTTTAAAATATTCTGAAAACTGGTCAGGAGTCGTTCAAACACCGGGGATGACCTCGACTCTCCCTCCAGCTGCTAGAATTTTCGCCTCTGCTGACTTACTGAACTTGTGCGCCTGCACAACAATCGCCCTCGTAAGGTCTCCATTTCCAAGAATCTTGATCGGCAATGACTTGCGCTTAACCAAGCCGACATCGACCAAGGTTTGCGGTGTGATGGTACCGGACACGATCATGTCACCTAAACTCTTCAGGTTGACAATCGAGTACTCCTTACGAAAGATGTTCGTAAAGCCATGCTTCGGCACTCGACGGATCAGAGACATCTGGCCGCCTTCAAACCCGCCGGCCTGTCGACTCCGACCCCCCGACCGGGCTAACAGGCCCTTATGGCCCTTTCCCGACGTTTTCCCATGACCAGAGCCTGGGCCACGACCGATACGTTTGCGCCGTTTTCTGGATCCTTTCGCAGGACCGATTTCATGTAAATTCATTGTGGCTGCACTTCCAATAGATAGCCGACTTTTCCGATCATCCCTCTGACTTGGGGAGTATTGGGACGAGTCACCGTCTGTCTGATTTTTCTCAGACCCAAGCCGCTCAAAACACGTCGATGCTTTTGAGGTGTACCAATGGGACTTCGTCGTAAGGTGATCACGAACCCCTTTGAGACAGCCTTAGCGGTCTTCACTGTAGGCATTAGGCACTCACCCTATTCTGTGCGTCGCCCACCACATTACGGCGTAGCTTAAGAACATCCCCAACGTTGCGGAGCTGACAGAGCCCATTGAGGGTGGCCCGAACCGTATTAAATGGATTTCCACGACCCAGCGTCTTCGCAATGACGTTATGGACGCCGGCAACCTCGACCACCGCCCGGACGGCGCCGCCGGCAATAATCCCGGCCCCCTTCTTGGCGGGCTTCAGAAGGACATGCTCGGCCCCGAACAGCCCATGCACCTCATGTGCAATCGTCCCGGATGTGAGAGCGACATGCACCAAGTTTTTCTTAGCCTGTTCAACCGCCTTCGAGATTGCGACGGGCACTTCAGCAGCCTTCCCTTTTCCGATGCCAACCCACCCCTGGCCATCCCCCACGACAACCAATGCGCAGAAGTTGAACCGCTTTCCGCCCTTCACGACTTTCGCAACACGGTTGATAAAGACAACCTTGTCCTTCAGGCTTAGTTCATCTGGATTAACTCGCACCTAGCATTTCTCCTCTTTGTTCCTCTCGCTCCGTACTGTAACGTAAGCAAGGCACGACCTAGAACTGCAGACCGCCTTCACGAGATGCTTCAGCCAATGCTTTGACCCGTCCGTGGTACATCCTACCGCCACGATCGAACACCACAGCCTGTACCTTAGCGGCCTTAGCCCGTTCGGCTAACAACTTTCCAACAGCCTTGGCGCCATCGATGCTGCCAGTAGACTTCACCGACGTGCGCAGAGACTTATCCAGGGAAGACGCGGCAGCCAACGTGGCCCCCTTGAGATCGTCGACGATCTGGGCGTAGATATGAGAGCGACTCCGAAACACATTGAGACGTGGACGCTCAGCTGTTCCAAAGACTCTCTTCCGCACCCGCTGTTTTCGTCTGGTTAACTGGCTGGCTTTATCTGCACTATTCATAAAACACCCTACTTTCCTGTCTTCCCGGCCTTCTTACGCAACACTTCCCCTGCATAGCGAACGCCCTTTTGCTTATAGACATCAGGGGGCTTGAGGGCTCGCAAGTCGGCCGCAACCTGTCCCACCAACCGCTTGTCTGGCCCCTTTACGTTGATCAGCGTTTGTTTGTCTACCTTCACGTCGATTCCAGCTGGGATCGGATAGGTGACTGGGTTGATATAGCCCAAACTGAAGCTCATTGTCCGGCCCTGCACGGCAACCTTATACCCTACCCCGGTAATTTCTAAATTACGTTCATAGCCCTTCGTCACACCCTGAACAAGGTTGCTCAGCTCTGCACGAGTCAACCCGTGCAATGCGCGGACTTGGCGGTCTTCATTTGACCGGTTCACCAAAAGCTGTCCATTCGCAATCGAGACCCCAAGGCCTGATGACAATGACCAATCGAGCTTTCCAAGCGGGCCCTTCACGGACACAATAGACCCGGCGACTTTCACATCCACTCCTGCCGGAATCTGGATTGGCTTCTTTCCTATACGTGACATCGATGCCTCGTTCCTCTAGCCCACCGCTGCAATGACAATCTGGTCGCAGTACCCATTACCACACCGAGCACAGAACTTCGCCACCCAGCCCAGCACGGCGAGAATCCTGATCCGTCATCAACCCCTTCGATGTAGACAAGATCGCCACGCCGATGCCGTTTTTGACTCGCGGGATATCCTTGATCCCTACATAGACACGGCGGCCAGGCTTGCTCACCCGCTGCATACCGGTAACCATGGGTTGCCCTTCCGCAACATACCGTAACTGCACTTTCAACACAGGATGCCCATCCGCGACATCCGCCTCAACGCCTTGAATATATCCCTCGTTCTGGAGAATCCGAAGAACCTCGCGCTTGAGACGGGAGGCTGGGATGCTCACGACATCGTGGCGTCGCCGAAAACCGTTTTGCAACCGTACTAATAAATCGCTAATGGGATCTGTAACCATACAAGCCTTTCACTCACATTCTTCGTGTGACCAGATGCGATCACCAGCCGAGCGACATAGAAGCCGGATACGCTACCAACTCGACTTCCGAACCCCAGGGATCTCACCCTTCAGGCTCAGCAATCGAAAGCAAATTCTGCACATGCGAAATCGGCGCA
>CAZGYZ010000014.1:0-19427 GCA_964530675.1 uncultured Nitrospira sp.
AGGTTTTGACGCCATCAAGTTGACCCCCTGTGGCACCGAGACCTATAATCCCGCGGATCTTGCAGCGAACCATAATAGTCTGACCTATGATACGAACAAGGATTATTGGGACTGGCTCGTATCTCCCTGAATGGGTGGTCTCGAATCGCGAGGTGGGGGCTTCGCTGGGCCTCGATCCGGCGGTTATCTCTCGCTTGACAGGTATTCAGGAGCGACGAAGGGCTGCTCAGTCCCAAGCGTCTTCTGATCTTGCGGCGGAAGCGGCCAGGCAGGCGCTTGAGGTTGCCGGACTCCCGGTTTCTGAGTTGGGCGCAATTGTGCTTTCGACCACCTCTCCCGATACGGTCTTTCCTTCCACCGCCTGCCATGTTCAGCGGATGCTTGGCTGTTCCACGATACCGGCATTTGACGTGGCGGCTTCATGCTCGGGTTTTCTCTATGGACTCTCGATGGCCGATGCGATGATCCGCAGCGGGCAGGTCAAGACCTGTTTGGTGGTGGCTGCAGAAGTGAAGTCTCGTTCCATCGATCCCGCTGATGGTGATACGGCACTCTTATTCGGCGATGGGGCCGGTGCGGTCATATTGCGGGGCGAGCCGGATGCAAGCCAGTTGAGCCAGGGACTCTTGGGGCTCCGTCTCCGTTCGGACGGCGCGCAGCATAGCCTGATTACGATTCCTGCGGGCGGATCGCGCCGTCCGACGACGCCGGAGACGGTCGAGCAGAAAAGCCATACGTTGAGGATGCAAGGGGCGCCGCTCTTTCGTTTGGCGGTGAAGCGACTAGACCAAGCCATCCGCGAGATCGTGAAAGAGTTTGGTGTCGATATCCATGATATCGCGCAGTTTGTCTTACACCAAGCCAACGGACGGATCCTCGACCAGCTCACAAAGCGGCTTGGGGTTTCGCCGGAACGGGTCTGTTCTGTAATCGGACGCTACGGTAATACATCGTCGGCGTCATTGCCGGTCGCGCTCGATCATGCAGTCCGTTCGGGGAAAATTCTGTCCCGCGACATCGTCTTGCTGGGCAGTTTTGGCGGTGGCGTGACGTGGGGAGCAGGATTGGTTCGGTGGTGACACGAGCGCGACGGACGACGGTTCGAGGTCCGAAGTCCGAAGTTCGAGGTTTTCGGAACTTCGAACCCTGAACTTCGAACTTCGGGTTGCACCAGTCGCGCTTTTCCCGCTAGTCTCGCCCGTCTCGCTTATTCCAATCCTGTCAGCTGACTGGCTGGCTGGTCTGCTGGACGGGCAGTTTGACGACAAAACGGCTGCCGGTCGGGGTGTTCGCTTCGACCCATACTCGCCCGCCTAGACCCTCGACGATATGTTTGACGATCGCCAGCCCGAGCCCTGTTCCACCTAACTCCCGCGAGCGGGCTTTATCGACCCGGTAGAATCGTTCAAACACGCGCGGGCGATCCATTTCAGAAATTCCCATGCCGGTATCAGTCACACTCAGTTCCACAGCCGTGGGTGCCGTGGACTGTCCGGCATTGTCAAAAATCGGGTGGGCCGCCACGGTGATGGTCCCTTTCTCGGGGGTGTATTTGACGGCGTTATCGAGCAGGTTGGACAGAACTTGCATCAGCCGGTCTTCATCGCCGAGGACAGCTGGCAGATTGTCCTTTACAAAGGAGACGAGCCGGTGCCCCTTCTTGTCCGCTAAGGGTTTGATCATGGCCAATGTTCTCTCGACGACATTCGGAATATGAAGCGGTTCTCGTTTGAACAGAACCTGCCCGGACTCAATCTTCGACAACTGGAGGAGGTCTTCGAGAATCAGATTCAGCCGGTCGCTTTGCTTGAGAATGATGTCGAGGAATTGTGTGCTGGTTTCCGGATCGTCTTTGGCGCCATCGAGCAGGGCTTCGATATATCCCTTGATCGATGTGAGCGGGGTTCTCAGTTCGTGGGATACGTTGGCGACGAAATCCTTCCGGATAATTTCCAGGCGGCGTAATTCTGTCATGTCATGAAAGACCAGCACCGCACTCGCTTCATTCTCTCGGTCGGATTCAGTGGCTGAGGCCTCGATATGAAGACGGCGACCGCTCGGGTGCAGGAGAATTTCGTCTTCTTCGTTCATGCGTGTCGCCAGGACTGTTGAGACCAACCTGTCCAACTGGGGATGCCGGAAGACATCGGAGCAGTGGTGTCCTCGCGCTTCCGTTCTGGTAACGTCGAACATCCGTTCTAACGCCGGGTTGACCTGCAGCACGCGACCTCGACGGTCCAGAACCATCACGCCTTCGACCATCGAGGTCAGCATGGCCAAGAGTTGGGAGCGATCTTCGGAGAGTTCATCGATCTTGGTTCTCAGTTGGTCCGTCATGTGGTTGAGTGCGTCGGCTAAGAGGCCGACTTCATCCCGTGATCCGGTCCTGATGCGGATCCCAAGGTCGCCCTTCGCCAGATGCTGCGCCGCGATTGCAATATCGGACAGGGGTTTCGTGATGCTGTGCGCGAGCCACACGCTCAGTGCAACGGCGATCATGAATGCAATCCCGAAGGCGATGGCCAGGTTTCGGTGCAACTTGGCCACTTCACGATCGAACGACGTCATCGGTAAGCCCAGCCTCAAGAAAACGGCGGGATTTTTCTGGGTTGCGCCGCTCAGACCGACAGCCAGATACAGCGTGCGCTCACCGGTTGTGTAACTTGTGTGGAGATCCGTTCCTCGCCCGGTGGCAATGGCCTGCTGAATTTCCGGTCGAGTTCGGTGGTTCTCAACCGTAGCGAGGTTGCTATCCGAGACGGCGCTATCGGCCAACACCCGTCCATCCGGATCAATGACGGTCACGCGTGCGAGGGCTCGCACGCTGAGATCCCGTACGGCCGCTTGTAATTGGGGGGTCGAGGACAGTGCTCCTGGTTGCGTCAGAAACGGCTGCAGCCCGTATGCGACGAGACTGGTTTGAGCCTCCAGCATCTGGCCCGATTGGACGATCTCCTGTTGATCGAGGGAGCGAACCGCCAGCGCCCGGGCAATGAGAAGCCCGCAGGCGAGAACCAATAGGGCTCCGATCGCAACCTTCCATCGTATGGAGAGTGTCATAAGAGACGCGTTTCGTTAACCGTTCATCGTGAATCGATGAAAGACTTCCGGACATTTCGTGCGTTTAACGATTCACGATTCACGTTCTTTTAATTTGTACCCCAGGGATTTGACCGAAACTATCGCCTCGTTGAGCGAGGGGAGTTTCTGCTTGAGTCTTCGGACGTGGACGTCGACCGTCCGCGTCGTTCCGTAGTAATCGTATCCCCAGACGGTATTAAGGAGGACGTCTCTGGTCAGGACTCTGCCGGGATTGCGCAACAGATGTTCGAGCAGGCCGAATTCCTTCGCCGTGAGGGGGACGTCCACTTTTTTAACGGTGACTTCATGCCGCGCGAGATCCATGACAAGATTGCCATAGCGATATTGGGCCGGGCTCTCGTCCGGTTTCCGCTCAAGCCGTCGAAAGAGGGCCTTGATACGAGCGACCAGCGTCTTGGGGCTGAACGGTTTGGTGACGTAGTCGTCGGCTCCCAACTCCAGGCCGATGATACTGTCCGACTCCTCGGCTTTGGCGGTCAACATGATGATGGGGAGCATCGCGGTCTCTGGCGCCGAGCGAAGGCGTTTACAGACTTCCAGGCCATCGATCTCCGGCAGCATCAAGTCGAGGATGACCAAATCCGGCTTCTCCTGTTTCACCTGCCGGAGGCCTTCCGTGCCAGTCGAGGCCGACAGGGTTCGGAAGCCTTCTTTCTCCAAATACAGTTTGACCAGTTGGAGAATGTCGCGTTCGTCTTCAACGATGAGGATTTTTTTGCTTGCAGGGATGGACATAGCTAGTCGTGTGAGCCTACGAGGGAGAGAGCACTGTGTCAAGACGGATAGCAAAGAAGGCGTGGGCCAATTCAGTTGACGGAACCGGCTACGCTGACGTAAGGTGAACGGGAGTTTTCTGTGTGTCTGTGGATGGGGAAGTGGCCCTGTATTAGTCAAGGAGAGGGAGCGGTTATGAAGATCTATCTCGCCAATCCACGAGGGTTCTGCGCCGGAGTCGACCGGGCCATCGATATTGTCGATCTCTCGCTCAAGAAGTATGGGGCGCCGATCTACGTTCGGCATGAAATCGTCCATAGCCGTCATGTCGTGAACTCACTCCGGACCAAGGGCGCTGTGTTTGTGGAGGAGTTGGGAGAAGTGCCGGAAGGTTCGGTCGTGATCTTCAGTGCCCACGGGGTTGCCAAGTCTGTGTGGGACGAAGCGAATCGGCGGCGGCTGCATGTGATCGATGCCACCTGTCCGTTGGTCATCAAAGTGCACAACGAGGTCAACCGCGACTACACCCAGGGGTACGATCTCATTCTCATCGGCCATGCCGGCCACCCCGAGGTGATCGGGACGCTCGGACAGATCCCGGACAAGTTCCATCTGGTTTCTTCCGTGGAAGATGTCGAGAAGCTGCAAGTTGAGAACGCCCATGACCTTTCGTACGTGACGCAAACCACCTTGAGCGTCGATGAGTGCCGGGATATCGTCGGTGCGCTTCACAAGCGGTTCCCGCACATCAAGGGACCGCACCAGGAAGATATTTGTTACGCGACGCAGAATCGCCAGAATGCGGTGAAGGAACTCTCTTCGCTGGTGGATGTCATCCTGGTCATCGGGTCTCCCAATAGTTCGAATTCCAACCGGTTGCGGGAGCTGGGGGAGCGGTGCGGGATTGCGTCCTATTTGATCGATGCCGCATCCGACATCGATCCCGCTTGGCTTGCGAATGTGAAAGCAGTCGGGATTACCGCCGGCGCCTCGGCGCCAGAAGTGCTGGTCGAAGAGGTGGTGACCTACCTCAAAACATTTGGGCCTGCAGAGGTCGCAGATCTGACTGTGATCGAGGAAGATGTCGAGTTTCTCCTCCCCAAGGAATTGATCACCATCGAGCCTTCAAGTAAATCTGTCGGGGCTCAGGTAGGGTAATTCCGCTTCTTGTCCCGTTTCCCTCACCAACTGTTGTAGGTGTCTTCCTTAGCGCCTACCACCGGCAGTATTTTTCTTTGATTTCCCCCTTGGGTCCGTGCTACAAAATCAACCGTTAATCTCGTGTGAGTCTTCTTGGAGCGTACTACCGCAAGGGAGTTATCGATGTATTTGAAATCTCTAGAGATGGCGGGGTTTAAGTCGTTCGCGGAAGCCAAGATCGAATTCCCGGATGGTGTCACAGCCATCGTGGGGCCGAACGGGAGCGGGAAAAGTAATGTCGTCGATGCGATTCTTTGGGTGCTCGGTGAGCAGAGCACAAAGGCTCTGCGCAGCGAGAAGATGGAAGATGTCATTTTTAACGGGACCGAAATGCGAAAGCCTCTCGGCCTGTCTGAAGTGTCTCTCGTGATCAGCGGGCTGGATAGGATCACGGTGGATCCCTTGTCCGGTCTTTCGAGCCAGCTATCGGAATACCAAGAACTCATGATCACGCGCCGCCTGTATCGTAATGGCGAGAGCGAATACCTCATCAATAAGACCGCCTGCCGGTTGAAGGATGTCCGGAGCATCCTGCTGGACACCAGAGCCGGGACAAAGGGACACACCGTCATTGCGCAGGGGCAAATCGATCAGATCTTGAACGCCTCACCGCAAGATCGGCGCGAGTTGATCGAAGAAACCGCCGGCATCGTTCGCTACAAGAAACAGAAGGCCGAAGCGTTGCGCAAATTGGACGCAACGCAGCAGAATCTATTGCGGGTGCGGGACATCGTTGCTGAGGTGAAGAAGCAGTTGAATTCCCTCGAACGCCAAGCGCGGCAGGCGCGGTCCTATCAGACGTTGCATCAAGAGGCCAAGTTGCTGGAAGTTCAGTTGCTGACCAACGAATATCGTCAGTTGCGAGCCACGCTCAAGGAGGTGGAGTCGGAACTGCAGACGTTGGGAGACCATGAGACCGAACGGTCCGCCGAACTGGCGCGTTTGAATACGGAACTTGAGCGGATCAAGCTGGCGATTGCCACCGCGAATGAGGCGATCGGGCAACGGCGCGAGGAACTGTCGAAGGTTGAACAGCAACAGGCGCGGGCGCTGACGGCCGCCGAAGTCGAACGTAATCGGGGAGAACTCTACGAACAGCAGCAGAGCCAGGGAAGGGAAGAACTCGGACGCCTCACCCAGGAACAGCAGCAGGGTGCGGCGGAGGCTGCGGCCCTCGAAGATGCGTTGGCCACGCTCGAACGTGAATGTGCGGAGCGGGAGCAGGTGTTCGAGACACTCGACCGGGAGATGAAAGAGCTGGTTCATCAACGGGCCGCGACTTTGGCTGAAGAGGAACGGGGGCGTTTGGACGTACTCAACCTGGCGGTATTGGTTGCGAATGCTGAGCAGACGCTGGAGCAATTGGCCGCGCGCATTCAAGAGGCGGCGGATCGAGAAGGTAAGCTGGCTCGCGAGCGGGAAGACTTTCAACTGCAACATGTCACGGCAACGGACAAACGCCAGGCATTTCAACAGGCCTTCCATGAGACGGAGCAGTCGATTGCCGATCTGCGTCGCCGGCTGCAAGGTGTCGAGGAAGGAAGCGGGCATGTGTCGTCCGAGTTGGCTGAAGTCGACCAGTTGGTATTTCGTCAGTCGGAAGAGGTGGCAGCAGTGGACTCTCATCTCAGAGCGCTGCAAGGCGTGCTGCAAGAAGACATGGGCTATGGGCGGCGAGGCGACGAAGAATCGACGGCGCTTAAAGCCTGTACCGGGGTTCACGATGCCATCGTCGAGTGGCTGGTCGTGCCTCCCGGATGGGACCGGGCGGTAGAAGCGATCTTGGGTGAACGGGTCAGGGGATGGTTCGTCGATGACCCTGCTGCCGCGTGCGCGGCGATTGAGTTTCTCAAAGGGAAAGATCTCGGGCGCGGGACCTTCATTCCTCAGCAACCTCGCTGGACGACTGGGGATACGGCGCCTCACGCTTGGTGGGCTGCGGTGGCTGGCCGGCCCGGTGTGGTCGGGCGTGCGGTCGATTTGATCCAGGTGGAGGGGCGGCGCGAGGCGGCCCGTGATTATCTTTTCGATCGAATGATATTCGTCGATACACTCAAAGATGCCATGACTCTGTGGGAACAACAGCCCTGCGCGGCTCCCGATGGGCCCATCCTCGTGACGCGTGCAGGAGAGATCTTGGATGCCGCAGGGGTGGTTACCGGTGGGCAGGCCAGTGCAACGGGAGGCTTGCTGCAACGTCGCCGAGAGGTGCTTCACTTGGAAGCCCAGAGCGTCTCGCTGACGGGATGCATCGAAGAAGGAAAACAGCGGCGGGAACGATTGCTGGCGCAGGGACAGGAGTTGCGCGAGCAGAGCCGGCAACTCTCGGAATCGCTGCGTGATGCCGAAATGCAGGGACTTTCGCTACAGAAAGACGAAGCCGGGCTTCAGCATGTGCTGGGAGATCTTGCCCTGAGGATCGATACATTGATGGACGATGCGCGACGAGGCTCAGCGGAAGCGCAGCGGCTCAATCAGGAAATGCGCTCCTGCGAAGCGCAGCTTGCGCAGTGGATTGCGGAGAAGGCCGGCCAGGACGCCGGGCTCAGTCGTGTGCGCGAGCGGGTAGGGCAGATCGATCATGGCATGCAGGGGCTGCAGCAGCGTTTCACAGAGGCGCAATTGGTGGCGCAGGACATGCGGACGACTCGTGAGCATCGCCATCGCGATCTTCTGCGGATTCAGCAACAGCAACAAGACGCGACCGTACGCATTGAGACACTGACGCGCCATGTCGATGGGCTTGCGGCCTCGATCGAACAGAGCCGGGTTGAGCGTGAGCGCCAGGAAGCCTGTTGTCGAGAGTTCGGCGAGTCGGCAGTCCAGGTCAAGGCTCGGTTGATCGAGGGACAGGAGCTACAGGCGCAGGACATGGCGGCGGCGCAACAGCTCGATGCCGGGCTGGAGGATGTTCGCCGCGCAGTGTCGTCCCTACGCGAATCCCGCATGGCGGTGGAGGTCAAGAAAGCGGAAATTCGAATGCAGCTGGGGACTGTTGAATCCACGCTCTTGGGAACGTACCAGGTCGATCCGGCGACGCTGATCGAATCACCGGCCGCCGAGATGACTTCCGAACAGCTGTCCATGGGAGAGGAGCCGATCCCGGAAGGCCAACCGGCAGTCGATGAAGTCGCGCTGCGGGAGCAGCTGCAGAAGATTCGCGAGAAGCTCGATCGCCTGGGGCCGATCAATTTGGCGGCCATTCATGAACATCAAGAGCTGGATGAGCGGTATCGATTCCTGACGACGCAGGAGCAAGACCTCTCTGCATCCATTGGCTCGCTGAAAGAAATCATTCAACGCATCAACCGCACCACGAAAGACATGTTCGCCGGCACCTTTGCCGAGCTCCAGCAGAAATTCAGCGAGGTGTTTGTGAAGTTTTTCCCGGGCGGCCGAGCCGAGTTACAGCTGGTCGAGGCGCCGGCGGATGAGACGGTAGAAGGGGCTGGACCGCAGGAGCCGGGGGTCGATATCGTGGTGCAACCGCCGGGCAAACGCTTGAAGAGTATGACCATGCTTTCGGGCGGTGAGAAGACCTTGACGGCGATGGCCTTGCTCTTCGCGAGCTTCTTGATCAGACCGACGCCGTTCTGTATTCTCGACGAAATTGACGCGCCGCTGGACGAGGAAAACATCGGGCGTTTTACCGCGGTTTTGCATGAACTCTCCGAAGGTGCGCAGTTTTTGGTTATTACCCATAACAAGCAGACGATGGCCATTGCGGACTCGTTGTTTGGAGTCACCATGGAAGAACCTGGCATCTCGAAAATCGTCTCAGTGAGGCTGGGAAATTTGCAGCCGGCTTAAATGCAGCAGGCCGGCAAAAACATCTATACTTCAGCGGGCTTCCGTCGCTGGTTTCTTGACGTCGGAGTAGGGGGTCTGCTATATACCCCACGATAGAAAGATCTATAGGCATGCCGCTTGTAGGTCGAGCATATTTACAGGGGCGAAGCGAGTCACCCGCCTTGTCCCATCTACGTTCAGTTTTCACAGACCGATACATATGAAGCTGATTCGAGCGCTTCTGGATCGTCTATCCGATAGCCTCTTCGTTTCTGTTCCGGAGAAGCTGGGGTTGGCGACCGAGCCGTCCAACGTTCCGCCGCTGCGTCTAGTGTCGGACAAATCCATACCCTCGGCATCCGTCGAGGCTTCGACACGCCGCTCCACCGGCCATTCAATCAGTCAAGTGGACGTGCTCGACGACGCAGTTCGGCGCAGTCAAGCCTGGTTTTTGTCCAAACAACATGCCTCAGAGGGATACTGGGTTGCGGAGCTCGAAGCCGATACGACACTGACCGCTGAATATCTCATGCTGCGGCGGTTTCTTGCTCGGGTCGATCCCGAACGAGAGCGGAAAGCGGTTCATTATCTCCGCGCCATGCAATTACCCGACGGTGGGTGGCCGATTTTCTACGGAGGGCCCTCGGAGATCAGCGCGTCGGTGAAAGCCTATTTTGCCTTGAAGCTGAGCGGCATTTCTGCAGACGAACCCTTCATGGTGCGAGCCAAGGACTGTATCCTCGCGAAGGGTGGAGTTGTCCAAACAAATGTGTTTACCAAGATCGCGCTGGCGCTGTTCGACCAATACGATTGGGAAGGCGTCCCTCACATGCCGGTTGAGCTGATGCTGCTTCCGAAGGGATTCTACTTTAACATCTATGCCATTTCATATTGGTCCCGCGCCGTCTTAACCCCATTGCTGATCATCTTCGCGCACCGGCCGGTGTGTCAGATCCCGCGAGAGCAGGGGATTGATGAGTTGTATCTCATTCCACGCAAGGAGATCCGCTATTGGAAGTTCCCGCCGTTCAACAAAGATCAAAAGTGGTTCACCCCGCACAACTTCTTCGTCGGGTTAGATGCGATACTGAAACTGTACGACCGGATGCCTCTCATGTGGCTACGCGAAAAAGCGTTGCATCGCGCCGCGACATGGATGCTGGAACACATCAAGGGTAGCGGTGGGCTGGGAGCGATTTATCCGGCCATGGGGAATTCGATTATGGCCCTTCGTTGCCTCGGTTATGAGGTGGACGATCCATTGGTGCGGAAGGCGCTGCACGAGATCGAATCGTTGGAAGTCTACGACACGGTGTCGATCGGCGAACAGCGACTCGAGGCCTTGCATCTCCAGCCCTGCGACTCTCCAGTCTGGGATACGGCATTGCTGATGAACGCCCTTATCGAAACCGGGATGCCGCAGGACCACCCATCCCTCCAGAAAGCGGCTGCGTACTTGGTCTCGCGCCAAACGAAAACGGTTGGAGATTGGAAAGTCTCGTCTCCCGATGCGGAACCGGGAGGCTGGTACTTCCAGTCTGAGAACGAGTTCTATCCCGATGTCGATGACTCGGCTGTCGTATTGATGGCGCTGTCGAAAGTCCGGATGGCTCAGACTGCCGAGCTACAAGATTCCATCCGGCGGGGAGCGAATTGGGTACTCGCGATGCAAGGGTCCGATGGCGGGTGGGGCGCGTACGACAAGGATAACAATCGCGTCGTCTTCAACTATATCCCATTTGCCGACCACCATGCTTTGCTCGATCCAAGCACATCCGATTTGACCGGACGCTGCCTGGAGATGCTTGCGGCGTTGGGCTACGATCGGACGCACCCAGCGGTGGCGCCGGCGCTGAGGTTTCTGAAGCGAGAGCAGGAGTCCGACGGCAGTTGGTACGGACGGTGGGGCGTCAATTATATTTACGGTACCTGGTCCGTCCTGGCAGGCCTTCGTGCGATAGGAGTGGATCTCTCGGAGCCCTATGTCCGCCGTGCGGTCGCCTGGCTTGAGTCGAAGCAGAATCCTGATGGCGGGTGGGGCGAGTCATGTCTTTCGTACGGCGACGATCCTGAGTGGAGCGGAAAAGGGGACAGTACGCCTTCTCAAACGGCGTGGGCCATTATGGGACTCATGTCTGCCGGGATGACTGATGCCTTTAGTGTCGCTCGCGGCGTTCAATACCTGCTTCGTCAGCAAATGAAGGATGGATCCTGGGAAGAGGTTCGCCATACAGGCACCGGATTCCCTCGGGTGTTTTATCTCCGATACCATTGGTACTGCCAATACTTTCCGTTGTGGGCCTTGGCGATGTACCGGAATCTTCGGACGCGCGGGAAGATGCGGGCCGACGAAGTCCGGCAGCAGGTACTTGCCTCCGGCTGTCATCGAGCCGATCGTTGAACAGCCTTCCGGCGTCATCCGTTGGCGCAGGACACCCTCTCTCAGGATCTTCGGGAAACCCCATCGCCATTTTTGCCGCGACTCGCTGGGAGCTTCAGGCCGTTCGACGCGCCCTTGCGGCGGATCGTGTGACGACCATTGCAGGAGTCCGCTGTCACATTGGGCAGCGGGGGGATCGCACGTATTGGCTTATCCAGACCGGCGTCGGTCCCGTTGCGGCCGGTACTGTGGCGGGGAGGGTGCTGAGTACACAGGTGATGTCGCTGGTCATGTCCACGGGTTTTGCCTGCGCGCTTGTTCCGGCTCAAGTGGGAGATCTCATCGTCGGTACGGCGGTATCCTCTGTGCATGGTGAGGGAACCTGGACGATGGGGAACGATCATGTGCTCTGCGACGGGGCTGTACGGGACGGTATTCTTACCGTGGCACGGGATGCCGGGATGACCGTGAGGATAGGAACAGTCGTGTCCTCCGGGACTGTGGTGTGGCAGGCCGAAGAGAAGCGCCGGTTGCAACGTGCGACTGGGGCGACCGGACTCGATATGGAAAGTGCAGCGGTGGCGGCGGTGGCTCAGGAGCGAGGCCTGCCGATGGCAATCGTGCGGACGGTCTCCGATCTGGCGGATGAAGATCTCCCCCTTGACTTCAATCTGTTTCTCAGGCCCACTGGCTGGGTTAAAGGGATGCAGGCGATCATCGTCCGTCCGTCCAGCCTCGTGGGGCTGAATCGGCTACGAAAACAGAGCCGGGTGGCAGCGGATCGACTGACAGAATGGTTTCATCTCTATGCGGAATCAGACAGCAAATCTCTTCGACCGTCCGGGTAATCCATGACGAACGTGGTTGAGCAGTTGGGGGCATGGGCCGTCACTCGCGTAGGGGAGATGGGCCGCATGCTCTTATTTGTGCTGTCGGCGTTTGCCTGGCTGGTACGGCCTCCGTTTCGATTCCATCAAATCATGAAACAGATCCACTTTATCGGGTATAAATCCACGTTTGTCGTCGTGCTCACCGCGGGGTTTACGGGGATGGTGCTGGCGCTGCAAGGCTATTACAGCCTGAGGAAATTCGGTTCCGAGGGGTTGCTGGGCTCCGCCGTGGCGTTGAGCATGATTCGGGAACTGGGGCCGGTGCTGGCGGCATTGATGGTAACCGCGCGAGCGGGATCAGCCATGACCGCTGAGATAGGCATTATGCGGATCACAGAGCAGGTCGATGCGCTCGACACCATGGCGATCAATCCCATGCAATATCTGATCGCACCGAAATTGGTAGCAGGCGTGATCGGGGTTCCGTTGCTCGTGGCCATATTTGACGTAGTCGGTATTTATGGCGGCTCCCTTGTCGGAGTGGACCTGTTGGGAGTGAACGAAGGGGCCTATTGGAACTCGGTCCAATCGGCAGTGGAATGGAAAGACGTCTACGGCGGCATTCTCAAGTCGATCAGCTTCGGGCTAATTATCAGTTGGGTCTGCTGCTATAAAGGGTTCTACACGAGGCAGAGCGCCGAGGGGCTTGGGAGCGCGACGACGGAGGCGGTGGTCTTGTCGTCGGTACTCGTCCTCGTCTGGGACTATTTCCTCACCTCGGTCTTGCTTTAACACCTATGATCAGGCTGGTCGGTGTCGAAAAAAAATTTGCTAATCAGCCGGTCCTGCAAGGGGTTGATCTCACCATTCCTGTAGGCAAGATAACCACCATCATCGGTGGCAGCGGATCGGGAAAGAGTGTGCTCCTCAAGCACATGATCGGGCTCCTGCAGCCGGATCGAGGTGAAGTATGGGTTGACGATGTGGAAATCTCTCGTTTGTCCGGCACGCGTTTGAACGATGTGCGGAAACGGTTTGCGATGCTCTTTCAGGGCGCAGCGTTGTTCGACTCGCTCTCGGTTTTCGAGAATGTGGCGTTTCCATTAAGGGAGAAGTTGCGCATGAAGGGCTTAGAGGTGGGGCGACGCGTTGAGGAGAAGTTGGATGAAGTTGGCTTGGCGGGAATGGGGCACAAGTTTCCTGCCGAATTAAGCGGTGGCATGCGAAAACGGGCAGGATTGGCACGGGCGTTGGTCATGGAACCGGAAATTATCCTCTTTGATGAGCCGACGACGGGGTTAGACCCTTTACTGGCTAAGTCGATTCACGATTTAATTGTGGCCATGCAACGGCGGTTCGGTTTTACGGCGGTCATGGTCAGCCATGAAATTCCGGAGATCTTTGGGATTTCCGATTGGGTGGCGATGCTTCGGAAAGGCAAGATCGTATTGATGGCCACAGCCGCTGAGTTTCAGCGGACCACCGATCCGGAAATTCAAGAATTCATTTCAGTCGGTGGAACTGTGGCGTTGCCCGGATCGATCGTTGGGTGAGAGGGGAGTAGCAAGGATGGAAAAGACCAAGTTGGAGATGGTGGTCGGCCTGTTTGTGCTCATCGGCCTTTTGTGCCTCGGCTATCTGTCGATCAAGCTCGGAAAGCTCGAACTGGTCGGTGGGGCGGTCTACGAAGTCGAGGCGCAGTTCAACAGCGCCTCAGGGCTCAAGCCTGGCTCGGCAATCGAAATCGCCGGTGTCGAAGTCGGCAGGGTCAGAGGCATTACGCTCATCGAGGATCGTGCGAAGGTGAAACTGGCGGTCAACAACACCGTCAAGCTCTATACGGATACTTTTGCCTCCATCAAGACGCGGGGCATCATCGGAGAGAAGTTCTTGGCCCTGTCTCCGGGAGGAGGAGGCGATCCGCTCAAGCCGGGGGATACGATACGCGATACCGAATCCGGCCTCGATCTTGAAGAGTTGGTGAGTCAGTATGTACATGGGAAAGTGAAATGAGCTAGCTGGTTTCTTTGGTTTGTTTGGTTCATCTGGTTAGTTTCATTCAACCAAATAACCAGACAAACTAAATAAACCAAATAACATCTTGAGACAGATGGAGGATACATGGAGATCAAGGGATCTGCGGCTGCATTGGCGAAGAGATGGAGTTGGGGGAGGCTCGCAAGCGGGATAGCCTGTCTGCTGTTGCTGCTTGGCGGGGTAACCGTCCAACCTGCACTGGCGGGTGGCGCGACTGAGGCTATGAAAAGCACTATCGACGAGACATTGAAGATCGTCCAAGACAAGGAGCTTAAACAGCCCGGGAAAACTGAGGAACGCCGGCGGCGATTGGAACAGGTTGTCGGGGATCGGTTCGATTATCAGGAAATGTCGAGGCGGGCGCTGGGGGCGCCCTGGAATGAGCTGACCGACAAAGACAAAGAAGAATTTGTCGCGTTGTTCAGGAAGCTCTTGATCAATTCCTACGCTGACAAGATCGAATCCTATTCCGGTGAAGGGGTGCAGTATATCAATGAACGCACGGAGAAGGACTATGCCGAAGTCCGGACAAAGGTGTTGACCGGCAAGATCGAGATTCCGCTCGACTATCGCTTACTCAACAAGGGAGCTGATTGGCGAGTGTATGACGTGGTGGTGGACGGGGTCAGCTTAGTGAACAATTACCGGGGGCAGTTTTCGAAGATTCTCCGTTCTTCCACCTTCGCCGACTTGGTAGATCAGCTTCGGAAGAAATCCGATAAGACTAACGCTCCATAATTCCTTCCATGAATTCTATGATACGCCTGCGTGGCCTCATCGCAGTTGCCCTCGTGTTTCTTGTAGCGAGTGTCATCTCGCTGCCGGAGCGTGCGGGGGCCGGCGTCGAATATTTTCCGATTCCTGCCGTGTCCACCAGCAAGAATGATGGGAATGAAGTCGGGTTGATCGTTCCGATTCTGGGCACGAACCCCGATGGAGAGCTCAAATACATCGTCGCCCCGATGATCGTTCATAATTCCATCGTTGGGACGCGCGGCTCGCTCAATCTGTTTCGATACGAGCCGGGGGGGCGTGAAATTCGGTTTATCGGATCCTATACGGAAGAGATCGAACGCAGAGTGGCATTCAGTTACGCCGATCCTGCCTTCAGCCAGGGGCGTTACTCGTTGAACTTTGGCGCGTCGTTTTTCAAAAATGCGACCTCTCGGTTTTTCGGCTTAGGGGAAACGACATCAGAGTCTGGGCAAACGAATTACACCGGGCGTGAAGCTCGGCTGAACTGGCGATTCGGGGTCTACGCGAACGAAGTTACCCAGGTTGCCGTCGGCCAGCGCTTTCGCGACGTGCGTTTGCAAAAAGGCGCAACGGATCTCCCATTTACGGGCGACCAGTTCCCCGCCGTTGACGGCGTTCAGGGAGAGTCGATCATCCTCGGGCACCGCGCGACGTTCTATTACGATACGCGGAACAATCTTATCTCGCCGACCGATGGGATGGCCGTAACGGCCTATGCGGAAGTGAACCAAAACCTCCGCAACGGCGATCATCCCATCTACTCCCGCTATGAACTCGAGGTGAAGAAGCTGTTCCCCAGCGAATCGAAGCGCGCGATTCTTATCGTGCGAGCGAACCTTCAGGCGACGATCGGGACTCAAGTCCCATTTTTCGAACAAAGCTCATTGGGGGGGCAGAACAATCTGCGAGGCTACGGCGTCGATCGCTTCATTGATAAAAATCTCGTTGCGCTGAGCATCGAAGAGCGTATTCACCTGATACGAACGAAAATTGCGGGAACCACCGCAGATTTCGAAATTGCGCCATTTTTGGATACCGGGCAGGTTTTCAATGACTATAAGGATGTCACCTTTAACAATTACCGTATGACCCCGGGCATTGGATTTCGTGGAATCGTTCGACCCAACGTGGTCGGACGAGTCGACTACGGTTACAGCAGGGAAGGGGGAGCGATCTTTGCCGGGCTCGACTTCCCGTACTGAGTCCCATGCCGATTGGTGGTCGTGGCAGCCCGCAGGGTTATAGTACGGTTGGTTGTAAAATGGCAGAGCGGTGTGCGATAGGCGCAACTTACGTGAGGTGTGAGGGGGATGAGAGTTCGAAGTTCGAGGTTTTCGGAACTTCGAACCCGAAACTTTGAACTACGTGTTGTGCTTTTCTCGCTCGTCTCGCTTGAGTCAGACATTGGCGATTACAGCAGAAACATTCATGAATATGTTTGGGATAGGGCTCGCAGGAGCATGAGGTTGTACCGGTTCGTTCTCGCCGCATTTCTCGTCTTCCTTTCGCTTTCCCCCTCACTGGTTTTGGCGGATGGGTTCGGTCCGTTTCCTGTCAGAAACTTCCAGCCCATACACCAGCTGGTCTTGAGCATGCCGGGTGATCGTGCAGCTGTGCTGAAGCAGGGCGTAGTGGATTTTCGAGTTGAACTCGCGGAAACCTCCAGCATTTTCAACGATCGAGGTTCCGGGGCAAGCGCGACGATGAAGTTTGAAACTCTGCGCTCCGGTGTGTTTCTTCGGTACGGGGTGGCGGAGCGATGGGAGCTCTCCGTGGAAGTCCCAGTGCTCTATCGCTCCCGCGGGTTCATGGAAGGAGCCATTAAAGTAGTTGAACGGGCGACAACCGGCTTGGCACCTGCTCGAGATGGATTGGACCAGGTGGACTATGTATTCAACATCTCACGCGGAGGTCGCACGATTGCGAGCGGACGCGAGGGAGTCGTGGGATTGGGCGACAGCACGGTGATGAGCAAGTATCAACTGTTGCTGGAGACTGCATCGATGCCGGCGGTATCGGTTCGTACCGCGCTTAAACTTCCCACTGGAAACGAAGGGCAATTTTACGGAAGCGGCAGCCCGGATATAGGCTTCGGGTTGGCGGCTGAAAAAGGATTCGCCGGACGCTGGGTGATCTATGGCAACCTCAACGGCGTCCTTCCGACCGGACGCATTGCAGGGCTTGCTCTCCATCCGACGGTCTCCGGCCTTATCGCCGTGGAATATCTGTGGTCGGAGAATTTTTCCTTGACGGCGCAGTTCGATTACTACTCCACACCATTCCGCGGCGTGGGCACGCAAGTACTGGATAAGGGCGTGACGGGGTCAGTGGCAGGATTCAGCTACCGCCTCACGAAACATCTTTTGTGGCAAGGGTATGCAGTTGAGAATCTCGATTTCATCACCGGGAGCGCAGCAGATGTCACGGTCTCGACATTGGTGACCTATCGATTCGAACCCTGATGCATGGGGGTAGTAATCAGAAGGTCTAACCTGGCTAAGCCCTTGACAACATGGGACTCCCATGTGAAACTCACCTCTGCGAGCGTCCAAGCTGTCACACTGCTTCGCTAGTACTAATCTGAACTTGATCCAGCTCGTTGTCCAGGCACGCGCATTGACGTAACAAAGGAGCATCTGCCATGTCGATTTTGAAGACCATACAAAGCCCGGCGGATCTGAAACGGTTATCACCGACGCAGTTTCCTGCCTTATGCCAGGAGCTGCGGGAGCAGATTATCGGTGTGGTATCCAACGTTGGAGGGCACCTTGCGTCCAACCTCGGGGTGGTCGAATTAACGGTCGCGTTGCACTATCTGCTCGATACCCCCAAGGATAAGATCGTGTGGGACACCAGTAATCAGGCCTACGTGCATAAGCTGTTGACCGGGCGTCGCGAGGGATTCCACACGCTCCGGCAGTATGGAGGGATGAGCGGCTTTTGCAAGCGTGAGGAAAGCGAATACGATACGTTTAATGCCGGCCATGCAGGAACCGGCGTATCCGCGGCCTACGGCATGGTCGAGGCGCGTGAGCAGTTGAAGCAGCAACACAAGGTCGTGTGTATCGTCGGCGACGGCGCCATGACAGCCGGTATGACGCTGGAGGGCCTGCACCATGCCGGAGGGCTGGGGAAAGATTTCCTGGTCATCCTGAATGACAACCAAATGTCTATCTCGAAAAACGTCGGCGCCATCTCCTCCTATTTGAACCGGACCTTCACCGGTGAGTTTTATGCCAAGATGCGGGAGGAAACAGGGCAACTGCTGGGGAAAATTCCCCATATCGGATCGGACATGCAGAAGCTGGCTCGCCGGGCTGAAGAGTTGGCCAAGGGAGCAATCCTTCCCGGGCTGCTTTTTGAAGAGCTTGGGTTCAGGTATGCGGGACCGATTGAAGGACATAACTTCGAGCACCTGCTGCCGACCTTGGAAAACATGTTGAAGATGAAGGGGCCGGTGTTGCTCCATGTCATTACGAAAAAAGGGTTGGGCTATGAACCTGCGGTGAAGAATCCGGTATGGTTCCACGCCTGCCCGCCTTTTGTCAGAGAAACCGGGGCGCCGGCAAAGAAAGCGGCGCGGCCATCCTATACCCAGGTCGCCATTGAATCGTTGGTCAAGCTGGCCCGAAAGGACAAGCGGATCGTCGCGATTACGGCGGCGATGTGCGAAGGGACCGGCCTCAATATTTTCGAGAAAGAATTTCCAAACCGGCTCTATGACGTGGGGATTGCCGAGCAGCACGCAGTGACATTCGCCGCAGGTCTTGCCACGCAGGGTCTCCGTCCGGTGGTGGCGATGTATGCCACATTTTTACAGCGGGCGTACGACCAGGTGGTCCACGATGTCGCCACGCAAAATCTTCCGGTGACGTTCTGCATCGATCGCGGCGGGCTGGTTGCGGAAGACGGGACGACACACCATGGCGCATTCGATTATGCGTTTCTGCGCCATGTGCCGAACATGGTCGTCATGGCGCCGAAAGATGAAAATGAATTGCAACACATGATGAAAACCTGCATCCAGTATGACGGGCCTGCCTCGGTGCGGTATCCGCGCGGACAGACTCTGGGCGTCACGATGGATCCGGAACCGAAGGCCTTGCCGATCGGGAAGGGCGAGTTGCTACGCGATGGCACGGAGGTGGCAATCGTGGCCATCGGTGTGCCGGTCGCTCATGCGGTGACGGCGGCGAAACGGCTTGAGGAAGAAGGTATTTCCACAGCGGTGGTGAATGCGCGTTTCGTGAAGCCGCTGGATCAAGATTTGATTGTTGAGGTGGCGAAGCGCGTTCGATACCTGGTCACGGTCGAAGAAGGCAGCAAGATGGGTGGATTCGGCTCAGCCGTTCTCGAAGCCCTGTCCGATGCCGGGGTGACGGATGTGACGACAAAAATCCTGGGGTTGCCGGATCGGTACATCGAGCAAGGACCGCAGGACTTCCTGCGCGAACGATACGGGTTGACGGCGGAAGGCATCTATCAGAGCGTGAAGGAGCTCATCGGGAAGACACCGGCTTCCTCACGAGAGAAGTTTGCCCTGGCCGCATCGTCCGATCATCTGCCGCATGGGGATGAGCAGGGGAGCTAAGGGGTACAGGGGTACAGGGGTACAGGGG
>CAZGYZ010000015.1:0-4970 GCA_964530675.1 uncultured Nitrospira sp.
TCTTTCCATTCAACGGTAGGAACCATGCGGAATCTTGTAGCGGGAACTGCGGCTGAGTGCAAGCCCCAGAAGAAGAATGTTGTTTTGGTTCATTCGGTTTGTTTTGTTTATTTGGTTGAATGGAACTAACCAGACGAACCAAAGCAACCAAACGAACTAAACAAACCAGATCAACCAGATAACGGTCAGTTCGGATCCCGCCATCGTTTCCACACCCGCGCCCAGTTCGCCTGTTCGCAGGTCCACAGGCACGAAGAACTATTCGTCGCCTGTGACAATAACTCTCTTGTGCGATGCACATGAAGTGTCGGGTCGGAAACCGCTCCGGTAAACCACACCCCGCCGTCATGGTCGGTTCGCAGCACTGTGCTCCCTTCTAATCGATAGGCATCGAGAACGGCAGCGGCCGGATGCCCGTAACGATTATGACGCCCGGCTGAAAACACGGCATACCGGGGATGCAGCGACGCCACCCAATCATGATTCAATGAACTCACCGCTCCGTGATGAGGCACCTTCAGAACCTCGATCGGACCATGAGATGAGGCACGGGCCATCCGTGACAAGCTATCTTGCTCGACATCAGCAGCGAAGAGCATCCTGTGAGCACCGCATGTCAGACGGGTCACCACTGACCGATTGTTCAACATATGCCCACTCGCATTGCTATCACGTTGTTCCACGTTGAATTGCGCATCCTCGGGCGGGTTGAGAGCCACCATTCGACAGGAACCGGACGATAGGATCTCCTGTCCTTCCCTGGCCACCTGTTCTTGTAGTCCTTGAGCCGCCAATGAATGCTGCAATCGGCGGTAAAATAATTCGTCGCGGATCTCTCCAGACCCCCAATAGCTCTTCACCGTGAAATGGCGGATCACCCAGGCCAGACCTCCCACATGATCGAGCTGGGGATGTGTGCCGATGACCTGGTCGATAACACGGATTCCCCGGTTCCAGAGAAACGGCGCCACCACCGCACGGCCCATGTCGAATCGCTCATAGGTCGCCCCTCCGTCGATCAACACCACCTGCCCTTCTGGTAGTTCAACGACCACGCTATCTCCTTGCCCGACATCCAGGAATGTGACACGGAAGCGATCCCCGTCAAGAAACATCCGTGGTGACCAGGCCCACCACAGCAATACCAATAGGACTCCGGCGCCTGCTGCCAAGCGGAACGCTGGGCGCCCCACTCGTTGCCACAGCAATACGACACAGCCATAAAATAACAGCATGGCGAAAATGGAAGGGGCCGCGACATGCCATTCCCCTCCCGGTAGCAGCGATACCAGACGGATCGCAGCCACAAAATATTCAAGGAACCACTGATTCAGCGAAGCCAGAGGCAGCATGGTTCCACCAACCAGAATCTGCCAGACTCCGGCAACAAGTCCGATTGGAACCAGCACGATCCCCATCACAGGAACCGCCACCACATTGGTCAAAAGACCGAGCCAGGGCAATTGATTGAAATAGTAGGCAACAAGAGGAAGGGTCACCAGGGTGACCACCCCGCTCATCACCACAGAGTCTCTCCCCCATCGAGTGCAGGCTCTCAGGAATGACGGCTTGTTCGGCAACCCCTCCGCCTCCGTCGCAGTCGGCCATGAAAGCCACCCAGCAATGGCGATGACAGACAAAAACGAGAGTTGAAAGGAAATATCGAATAGCGCCTGAGGATCGTGCAGTAGAATCCCCACTGCGGCGGCAGCGAGAGCATGGAACAGACGTCGCTCCTGGCCAAGCCAGACCGCACCAAGCCCCACAGTCATCATCAGCAATGATCGCATTGTCGCCAGTTCCGCACCGGCCAGGCAGGCATAGCCTGCGACGGGAAGGAAGGTAGAGACAGCGGCCAGGCGAGTCGGCGTGATTCTCCGAGACAGCGCAAGAAGCCAATTTGCAGGCAACCAAAGCGTCACCCATCTGACGACTGCAAAGATGAGTAGCGCGACGAGGCCTAAGTGGCTCCCTGAAATAGAAAGAAGATGGACCGTCCCTGTCGCCATGAACTGATCGCGAAGGTCCGGATCCAAATACCCTCGATCACCGATGATGATGCCCAGATAGAGCCCCAATAGTGGCTGGGAAAGGGTTTGTACTGCGGCAAGACGGATACTGCTCCTCCAGCGATCGAATTGGTTCCAGATTGCCCACCAGGCATGCGCTCGTCCGGACTCCAGAAACTGCACCGCTTCGGCTCCGGTCACGGTGGCGGTCGCATCGATGCCTTGCCGCTCTAGATAGAGCGCATAGTCGAATCCCCCAGGATTCAATGACCCGCTTGGACGACGCATCTTTGCCCGAAAGCTGACCCGATCGCCTTGAAAGAATACCCGCTCCGCAGTGCGCCAGGTCAGCCGAACATGTCTGGACGCTCCCGACTCATCAATTGGGTTATCTGACCTGATGGTCATAACCAGTCGATCTGGCGACAGTTGGACAGGAGCCACAATACGACCGGTCACCTCGATTGCCGCATCTGACTGGCCTTCGACCACCGGGTCATGGGCAGTTACGTTAACGGCCACCGCCCAATAGACAACTCCCAGCAAGAGCGCTCCATAGAGCCACATCGTTTGACCAATGGAACACCAATTAAGCTTTTCAAGGATGAAGCTGCTTAGAGCAGCAAGGAGGAGCAGGAACGAGGCGGACAGCGGGAAATAGGGAATCTGCGATCCGACGAGAAGCCCGGCAATGAAGGCAACGGTGAGGGGCGGCAGCATGAGCCTGCCTCGACTAGGGGGCTAGAATCTTAACCTAAATGAGTCTTGACGACGTCTACAAGATGATTGGCCACTTCACGAATCTCGTCATCGCACTCGCCTTCAACCATCACTCGCAAGAGCGATTCGGTCCCGGAGTATCGCACCAACACGCGTCCACTGCCGTTGAGACGCTGTTCGCTTTGAGCAATCGCGCGTTGCAGCTCTGGAACCGTATCGAGCTTCGGTTTCTTCGACACATTCACGTTGAATAACACTTGTGGCACCGCCGTCATAGCTTGAGCCAGTTCGGACAAGGGCTTTCCTGTCCGCTTCATCAACGACAGTACTTGTAAGGCTGAAATCAAGCCATCTCCGGTTGTATTATGATCCAGAAAAATGAAATGACCGGACTGCTCTCCCCCAAAGTTAAACCCCTCAGCCAACATCCGTTCGAGCAAATACCTATCACCGACGGCAGTCCGCTCAAGAGCGATGCCTGATTTCGTCATGGCCTGCTCCAATCCGAAGTTGCTCATGACGGTTCCCACTACCGTCTGCTTCGCCAAGTGCCCCTGATGATGAAGGTCAAGCGCTAACATCGCCATAATATGATCGCCGTCTACAACCCTCCCCTGTTCACAGACGAAAATGGCACGATCGGCATCCCCATCCAGCGCGATACCGAGATGAGCCCCCTGCTCGCCGACAGCCTTCTGGAGCAGTTCGGGATGCACCGCGCCACAGCCGGCATTGATATTCATCCCGTCCGGCTTATTACCGATCACCTCAACCTTCGCACCGAGTTCGCGTAACACCGTTGGCGCGACCTTATAGGCTGCGCCGTTGGCACAATCGACCACCACCTTCATCCCCTGGAAGTCCAGTTCTTTAGGGAGAGACCGCTTGACGAATTCGATGTACCGCCCCTCGGCGTCGTCGATTCGATAGGCTTTCCCGATGGCATCGGCCGTCGGCCTCAAATGCGCAATCTCGTTCGAGACGATGAGCCCCTCGATACGGGCTTCCATCTCATCCGGCAGCTT
The DNA here is from genome assembly GCA_964530675.1 of uncultured Nitrospira sp. Lineage (GTDB taxonomy): Bacteria > Nitrospirota > Nitrospiria > Nitrospirales > Nitrospiraceae > Palsa-1315. Next base: position 3,755 of record CAZGYZ010000015.1, read on the forward strand.
GAAACCGTCATTGGAAAAAAACTTAATGCCGTTATCCTGGTAGGGGTTGTGCGAGGCCGAGATCATCACTCCCGCATCGGCCCGAAGACTCCTCGTCAAGAACGCAATCGCCGGCGTCGGCATTGGACCGACCAGCAGCACATCGACACCCATCGAACAAATCCCGGAAGTCAGCGCCGACTCCAACATATAGCCGGAGATGCGGGTGTCCTTGCCGATCACGATTTGATGACGGCCAGCGCGGCGCATGAACAAATGCGCCGCGGCTCGCCCCAGCTGCATCGCCATTTCGCTGGTCATCGGATCGAGGTTGGCAACCCCGCGAATCCCATCGGTTCCGAATAGTTTACGCATGCTGTGCTTTCATAGAGATCATCGTCTGCCGGTTAATCGCCGCTGCCACCTGAACCACATCCTTCATGGCCCTCACGTCGTGGACGCGAAGTATTCCGGCCCCACGATCGACTGCCATTGCCACCGCCGCCGCCGTACCCCACTGGCGTTCCTGAACCGGACGATCCAGGAGCTGTCCAAGAAACCCCTTCTGTGAGACACCCACCAGCACTGGACATTCAAACAGTGTGAAACGGCGCAATTGGTCTAATAGCGCAAGGTTATGTTCCAGCAGCTTACCAAATCCGATACCTGGATCAAGAACGATCTGTCTTCGTACAATCCCATGAGCCATCGCAAAACGAATGCGTTCCTCGAAAAATTCCGAGATTTCTCCGATTACATCGTCGTAATGAGGGGCCTGCTGCATCGAACGAGGCGTCCCGTTCATGTGCATCAGGACAATTCCGGCTCCTGTTTGGGCCAGCACATCGACCATGGCGTGGTCGCCTCGTAGAGCCGTGACGTCGTTCACGAGAACCGCCCCCGCATCGAGAGCCGCACGCGCAACAGAAGCCTTTGAGGTATCAATTGAGATCGGCACGGTGACGGCTTTTGCCACCGCTGTCACAACGGGAATTGCACGACGACGTTCTTCTTCCTCGTTCACGGCATCGGCGCCTGGACGCGTCGACTCGGCGCCGATATCCAACAGATCCGCCCCTTCTTCTACCAACCGAACGGCATGGGCCACAGCGGCTTCTGTATCAAAATAGCGGCCTCCATCGAAGAATGAATCAGGGGTCACATTTACGACGCCCATAATCAACGGCCGGTCGTGAAATTCAATCAGCCGATCCTTTGCCTGCCTTGTCAATGTCAT
>CAZGYZ010000015.1:5070-19400 GCA_964530675.1 uncultured Nitrospira sp.
ACGGCCGGTCGTGAAATTCAATCAGCCGATCCTTTGCCTGCCTTGTCAATGTCATAAGAAGACCGTTATTGGGTTTGTTTTGTTTATCTGGTTGATTTGGTTCATCTGGTTTATCCGATTAGTCTGGTGCAACCAAATAACAAGACAAACCAAATAAACGAGACAAACTGAACTTTCAACAGCGGGATAAGCCCGCCGCCTATCGTCATTCAGATGTACTGCCCGGGACTCCAATGCCCTGAAATGGCGTCCCGGGATCAGCGATGCAGATTTAGGCAGGAACCGCTTGGGATGTGGACTGCAAGAGAATATTATCGATATCGGATCCGTCGAGCACTTCTTTCTCCAATAGCGCTTCGGCCAAACGCTTCAGACTAGACATATTTTCCGTAAGCAGGCGCTTCGCTCGTTCATAGTTTTCCGTCACAAGCCGCCTGACTTCCTGGTCGATCTCCATGGCTATTTGATCGCTGAAGTCGCGCTGGCTCCCCATCTCTCGCCCAAGAAACACCTGTTCGTTTTGCTTGCCGAACGTCAGGGGGCCCATCTTTTCGCTCATGCCCCATTCACAGACCATCTTTCTCGCGAGATCCGTCGCACGCTCGATATCGTTTCCCGCTCCGGTCGTCATCTCTTTCAGGACCAACTCTTCCGCCACACGTCCTCCCATGAGGATGGCAAGCTGGTTCAACAAATACCCCTTCGAATAGCCGTGCCGGTCATCGACGGGGAGCTGCATCGTTACGCCCAAGGCGCGTCCTCGAGGAATGATTGTTACCTTGTGCACGGGATCCGTCCCGGGAATCAGTTTGGCAATCAAGGCATGCCCGGCTTCATGATAGGCCGTCGTCCGTTTCTCCTCATCGCTCAAGACCAGACTCTTCCGTTCAGCCCCCATCAGCACTTTGTCTTTGGCCATCTCGAAGTCGATGACCTCCACTTCTTTCTTGTTGAGCCGCGCGGCCCAAAGCGCTGCTTCGTTGACCAAGTTCTCAAGGTCGGCCCCTGAAAATCCTGGCGTGCCACGCGCAATTTTTTCCAACTCTACGTTTGCCGCGATTGGAACTTTTTTCGTGTGCACCTTGAGAATTTCAGCACGACCGCGCAAGTCCGGTCGATTGACCACGACTTGCCGATCGAAACGCCCTGGTCTGAGCAAGGCAGGGTCGAGAACGTCCGGCCGGTTGGTCGCAGCGACCAAGATCACGCCTTCAGTCGTATCGAATCCATCCATCTCGACGAGCAATTGATTGAGCGTCTGCTCACGCTCGTCATGGCCTCCGCCCAACCCTGCTCCACGAAGCCGTCCAACAGCATCGATTTCATCGATAAAGATAATGCATGGCGCATGTTTTTTCCCCTGCTCAAAAAGGTCACGAACACGGGACGCTCCGACGCCGACAAACATTTCCACGAAATCCGATCCGCTGATACTGAAGAACGGCACATTGGCCTCACCGGCAATGGCCTTGGCCAACAGCGTTTTCCCTGTGCCGGGAGGACCGACGATTAAGACGCCTTTGGGAATACGTCCGCCAAGTTTTTGAAACTTGCGAGGATCCTTGAGGAATTCGATGATCTCAAGGACTTCGTCCTTGGCTTCATCGACGCCGGCAACGTCGGAGAACAGCACCTTCTTACGTTCCTCCGTCAACAGACGAGCGCGGCTCTTCCCGAACGACATCGCCTTATTGCCGCCCATCTGCATTTGCCGCATCAAGAAAAACCATAATCCCAGGAACAGGACAAACGGTCCCCACGTCACAAGGAACGTAATATACCAAGGGCTTTCATCCGGCGGCTTTGCTTCAATCTGCACGCCCCGGTCCCGCAAAACCTGTACCAATTCAGGATATTCTACCGAGTAGGTTCGAATACGGGTCTTATCCTTCATCACGGCGCTGATGTGGCTGGCCTTGATGATAACCCGCTCGATCTCTCCCTTGTCGAGTTTGGTCATGAACTCGCTGAAGATCACTTCTTCTTCAGGCTCATGGTGCGGCACGCTAAAGAGATTAAACAGCAAAATCATGAAGAGGCCGACGACGACCCAGAAAAGTATATTCTTCGTCCTGGAATTCATCCGGATCTCCTTATGGATAGTACGCGCACAGGGTCAGAAACTCACAAACGTGGGTGATGTTACCATATGCGCATTCATACTGACAACCGTATGCGATCAACGCCTTACTCTTGATCTTCCTCTACATCCAAGACAGCCAGATAGGGAAGATTTCTGTACTTCTGCTGGTAATCGAGTCCGTACCCGACCACATACTTATTCGGGATTTTGAACCCCACATAGTCGATGGCAACGTTGATTGTCCGACTATCTGGCTTATTCAACAAGGTGCAAACTTTAATCGACCGGGGCTTCTTTTTCGTCAAAGTCTTGACCAAGTGTTGGACCGTCAGCCCGGAATCGACGATGTCTTCCACCAGCAGGACGTCTTTATCCTTAATGTCCTCGGTCAGCTCCGTCATCAACTTAACCTTGCCGGATGCTTTTGCACGAAGCCCTCTGCTCGTCACGATAAGAAAGTCCACTCGCATGGGAATTCTGATTGCGCGAGCCAAATCGGCATAGAAGGCATAGGCTCCCTTCAACACACCGACTAGGACGAAATCCTTTCCCGTATAATCAGCCGTGATCTGCTTGCCCAACTCACGAATCCGGGCACGCATTTCCTCCTGGGTCACGATCGGCCGACCGAAAATCCGCTCCATGCTCCGTTACTCCTTCTCTAACACCCGGTCACTCACCGAGGCCACCGCACAACGTGTCGTCCCATCACGAATGATGAAGCGTTCATCCTGCTGCATTCCCACCACCCAGAGAATTCCCTCCGGCGCTACCAATAGTGGAACCTTACCACGTTCGTGCCGAGCCACCTTCCTATCCGTAAAGAAATCTTGCAGTTTCTTGCTCTTCCCCCTCATGCCATGGGGAGAGAATCGATCACCAGGCTGCCAAGCCCGAACCAACAAGGGCTCCGAAAACCGATCGGCATCGAACATTACCCGTCCTTGAGAAGGCCCCTTGCCCAATGCCTCGGCATCTCGACAATTCATGTGTTGTACCTGAATTTGCTGATTCGTTCTAGCCCAATACACCGTTGAAGGTACTGGAAGCGGCAGGATCTCCCTTCCCCCTTGTCCTGAGCCAATTTCAACGCCGTGATCTCCTTCTGTCCTTGGGCTAAATAGCACCGACCCCTGATCCAGAATCACCAGTGCCTGCTTTAAAAATAGCCGGGCTCCGCTCCTTCCCTTGAGGAAAATATGCCGCACCGACTCCACCACGCGAAAGCTGCTCGCACGCCCCTCTCCGTCGTAAGTCCGTAAGATAGTCCGAACGAGACGCCGCTGAAGGGCAACCGGCAATTTGATGAAGGCCCGGCGATCGACTCGTTGCCCACCTCTGGAATCATGGCTGACAAGCGCGCGCGCCAGTTCATTTGTCGCCTCCGCTAGATATCGTTCGTCCTCGCGCAGCAAGTCCGCCTGCCGCTGCAACAGGCGGACGGCAGCCGGCGCCAACCCGGTGATGACAGGAAAGAGTTCCTTCCTGATTCGATTGCGATGATAGAACGGCTTGTCATTGCTCGAATCACAACGATAGGTCAGCCTTTCATGATCGAGGTAAGCCACCACTTCTTCGCGGGTGGCTTCGAGAAGAGGACGAATAATCCCGTCTTCACGAGCGTACGGCATTCCCGCCAGCCCGGCCATCCCAGCTCCCCGCAGCAGCCACATGAGCACTGTTTCCGCTTGGTCATTGGCAGTATGGCCGACCGCAATGCGGTCAGCCCCTACCTCGCGAGCCAGTTGCTTCATGAAGTCATAGCGCGCATCGCGCGCCGTTGCTTGAAGCGATGAGCGCTGTCGTCGCTTGACCAGTTTGGGCCGATGGATGACAAGCGGCAGCTGTCGTTCCTTGCAAAACGTGCTGACAAACACTTCGTCGCCGTCGGACTCCGCACCGCGAAGCCCATAGTTAAAATGGACCGCTGTCAGCGTGAGCTGCCAGGACTGGGCCAGGCGATGGAGAAGAGACAACAACGCGATCGAGTCGGGCCCGCCCGACACAGCCACCAGCAAGTGATGACCGTGAACGAACAGTTGTTGCTGACGCACTGTCCGGACAAGATGCGCCAACAGTGGCGGTCGTGCAGCAGACCTGGATAACTGCCTTGTGATCGTCGTCTCAGCGGCCATAGTTACTGAACTCTTTCCGGAATACGCTGCAAGCTGATGCGCGCCTGCTCTACATCACGGACAATTTGCTTCGACAGCTCATCTGCAGATGCAAATGTATGATCGCCGCGTACCCGTGCCACAAACTGCACGGTGATTTCCTGACCATAGAGATCGCTGGCCTGATCAAACAGATTAACTTCGATCAGCCGCTCACCTGCTCCAAAGGTCGGCCTGGTCCCAATATAGGCGATCGAATCATAGGACTGAGAGTCGTGGATAGTCCGCGCAGCATAGACTCCATCGGGCGGCACGACGCGATCGGCCGGGACGCGCAAATTGGCCGTGGGCCAGCCCATTGCCTGCCCCTGCTGCACCCCCTGCACCACGGTACCTCGAATCCCATAGACGCGGCCGAGCAACGTGGCGGCGCGCTCCATATTTCCTGTCTGAATAAGTTGACGAATCCTACTTGAACTTACCACGTCCCCTTCCATCGTCACGGGAATCATAGGATGGACACGGAAACCGTACTGCTCGCCAAGCCGCACCAGGTCGTCAATACGCCCTGCCCGGCCCTTCCCAAACGCAAAATGATTGCCTACGAATAATTCAGACAGGGTAAGAGAACGATGCAGGATGTCTTCAGCAAATTGATCCGGGCTCATCGCTGCAAAGGTGGGGGTAAAGTCCAGGAAGACCACTTCATCGATCCCCGCCGCTTCGAGGTGCGCGAGTTTTTCCTCAGGACTGGTGAGAAAACGAAGATCGACATGGGGTGCGAGGATTTTTACCGGATGGGGATCGAAGGTCAGCACGAGTGCTGTCCCCTGTGCCTTCCGAGCCGTCTCGACTACCGTCTGCAACAGCGCTCGATGGCCGAGATGATGGCCATCAAAATTGCCGATCGTGGCGACCGGATAGGCACGTGGACACTTGCCGGACAACCCACGCGTCACTTTCAGCATGGTCGTCAGCGGAGAAGACGCGCTGCGTCTTTGGCAAAGTATGTCAGAATGAGATCCGCACCGGCACGTTTAATCGAGAGTAACGATTCCATCATCGCCCGCGATTCGTCGAGCCAGCCGGCATTGGCGGCCGCTTTGATCATGCTGTACTCCCCGCTCACTTGATAGGCTGCCACAGGCAATAACACCTGCGCTCTGGCTGCGGCAATGATATCGAGATACGGCAGCGCCGGTTTCACCATGATAATGTCGGCCCCTTCTTCGACATCAAGGGCAATCTCTCGAAGCGCTTCCCGGCGGTTGGCAGGGTCCATCTGATACGACTGCCGATCGCCGAACTGAGGGCTTGAAAACGCCGCATCCCGAAACGGCGCATAAAAGCATGACGCAAACTTAGCAGCATAAGCCATGATCGGCAGCTCTGAAAAACCTGCCTGATCCAATTCCGCCCGGATCGCCGCCACCCGCCCATCCATCATATCGGACGGCGCCACCATGTCAGCCCCGGCTTGCGCATGGGTTCTGGCCATTGCACGGAGACAATCCAAAGTTTCATCGTTGAGAATCCGACCCTCCTTGACGATTCCGCAATGACCGTGATCGGTGTATTCATCGATGCAGACGTCGGTCACGACCATCAGCCCGGGGACATGGTCCTTCACCGCCTTGACGGCCCGCTGCACGATACCGTTCGGATCGAAACCCGAACTCCCCCTATCATCTTTCCGATTGGGAATCCCAAAGAGAATGACGGCGGAAATCCCTAAGGCCGCAACCTCACTGGCCTCTTTTACCAAAAGATCGACCGAAAGCCGGAACTGGCCCGGCATTGAGGTGATCTCTTCGCGCCGCTCTCGCCCTTCAACGACGAACAATGGATAGATAAAGTCAGACGGAGCAAGGCTCGTCTCTCGAACCATGCGGCGAAAGGCCTCATGCTGCCGCAGCCGGCGAAGGCGCTGTATTGGGAAAGCCATCGAATCACTTCCTCGGGAGATTCGTTAAAAACACCACGATATCACGCACAGAAATCAGGCCCGCCAACTTGCCATCATGAGTCACGCCAAGGTGGCGAATATGCGTTTTGGCCATGAGATCGTTGGCATCTAAGAGGGTCTTATTCTCATCGATCGTCAAGATAGGAGCCGACATAACCTGCTCAACCGTCGTCTTGTGGGTATCGGCTCCTGCCGCGACCACACGCCGGACCATATCGGTATCAGTGAGGATGCCGATAATCTCCTTGCCGTTTGTCACGAACAGGCTGCCGATGCTGCGATCGCGCATGATCCGTGCCGCAGTCTGCGCATCCGTATCACGTTCTACCGTAACAAACTTCTCTCTCGGAACCATAAACGACTTGACTGCAACCATAACCATGCCCTCCTTTGCCTAGTTCAATCCATCACCCTGCCGTACCGTCCATCGGCTTCGGCCTATCCGCTTGTAGAAGCGGCGACTCGATCCCCTTGCTTGAAGTGCCTCACAATCGCTTCTGCCAATGCCGGGACAGTATTTTCTTCCGGCATAACCGTGATCGTCAACCCGTATTCTTTTGCCGTATTTGCCGTAATGGGTCCGATGCAGGCTACCACCACCCCTGCGAGAAGAGGTCTTACTGCGTCCTGCCCACCAAAGAGCTCCATGAAGTTTCGGACGGTGGAGGAACTCGTGAATGTTATCACCGCCACCTGCCCATCATGAAGCTGTTGCGTCAAAGACACAACGTCCACCGCCGGGACAATCGTACGATAGACAGGAATCACATCGACGGTTGCCCCTAATTCACGCAACTGTTCTGGTAAGATTTCGCGGGCGACTTCAGCGCGTGGAATCAATACACGGCTCCCACGGATTCCCACATGGGCCAATGAGGCGATCACACCCTCTGCCTGAAACTCGACAGGCACGACATCCGGAGTGAGCCCATACTGTCCCAGTTCCTGCGCAGTTCTCGGTCCAATCGCGCAGAGGCGAAGGTTTGCCAACGTGCGCGCATCTTTTCCTGCCGCATGGAGCCGGTCCATGAAGGGCTTCACCCCATTCACGCTGGTAAAAATAAGCCATTGATAGATACTGATACGAGCCACCGCGTCATCGATGGCCTGCCAACTCGCCGGAGGCACGATCTGAATCGTCGGAACTTCCACCGGCTCCGCGCCATAGGCTGCCAGCAGCTGGGAAAATTCTTTCGCCTGCTCCTGTGCCCTGGTCAGCACGATCCGTTTTCCAAAGAGCGGCTTGGTTTCAAACCAATTCAGCTGCCCTCGCAGTCGCACGACTTCACCGACAACGATTACTGTCGGCGGCTCAAGATGCGCGGCTTCCGCTCTTGCGACAATATCGCCCAGTGTTCCCACAATAGTCTGTTGAGTGGCTTTGGTCCCCCAACGGATTGCCGCAACCGGCTGATCGGATGGCCGTCCCTCCGACAGCAACTGTCCGACGATTGAAGGAAGATTCTTCATGCCCATCATGAACACAAGTGTCCCCGATGCACTGGCCAACTTCGGCCATTCCAACTGAGTTCCCGGCTTGGTGGGATCTTCATGACCGGTCACAAACGTGACCGTGGAGGCCAGCGTGCGATGGGTTACCGGAATACCCGCATAGGCAGGAACCGCGACCGCCGCCGTCACACCAGGCACAACTTCGAATTCAACCCCTCCGGCAGCCACCGCTTCTGCCTCTTCTCCACCCCGTCCGAAGACAAAGGGGTCACCCCCTTTGAGCCGAACTACTACCTTCCCCTCTTTGGCCCTATCGATGAGCAGTCGATTGATATCAGCTTGGTCTTGATACTGCCCGCGCCCCCGCCGACCGACATAGATGCGCTGTGCTGTGGCTGGAGCATACTGGAGCAAGACCGGATTGGCGAGATAATCGTAGAGGACGATATCGGCTGCCTCAAGACATTCCTTCCCTTTCAGCGTCAACAGTCCTGGATCCCCTGGTCCCGCTCCAACCAAGTAAACCTTTCCCGCTCTTCTCGATTTTGTCATGTGGGTCTGTAGATCGCTTGGAGTATTCTGTCGCCACCGCGGGCGAGCAGCCGTTCCGCAAGTTGAATACCCATCGATTCCGGATCCTCAATGGTTCCTTCAACGCTATCGCGAATGAGCTCTTTACCGTCTACACTGGATACCAATCCTTCCAATCTCACCCCTGTTCCGACTACTGTCGCATGCGCCGCGATCGGAACCTGACAACCGCCTTGGAGCCGATGGAGCAACGCACGTTCTGCTAGAACGGCTGTCCTACTTGGCGCATGGTCCAAACCGCTCAACAACGACTGAATAAAGAGATCGTCTCGCCGGCCCTCGATGCCCAGCGCCCCCTGGCCAATGGCAGGCAAACTAATCTGCGGGGGAAGATACTCCGTAATTTCATGCGCCCAGGCCAATCGCCGGAGCCCGGCTGCAGCAAGTACGATGGCGTCAAACTGTCCCTCCCGTAATTTCCTGAGACGGGTATCCAAGTTCCCGCGCAACATAGCAATCGTCAGATCAGGCCTGGCATGCAGAAGCTGCGATTGGCGGCGAAGGCTGCTGGTTCCGATCCGGGCGCCACGAGGAAGATCCTTGAACGACCGCCCGTCCCTGCTGATCAAGGCATCCCGGGGATCCTCGCGTGGCGGCACACAGAGAATGGCCAACCCCTCGGGCAACTCCGTCGGTACGTCTTTCATGCTGTGCACGGCCAGATCGATCTCGCCGCTCAACAGGGCTTCCTCGATTTCCTTTACGAACAGCCCCTTCCCGCCGATTTGGGCCAGCGGAACATCCAGAATCTTGTCTCCCGATGTCTGGATTCTCAGCAAGGTCACCACGACATGAGGGGCCAGCGCGTGCAACTGCGCCTGCACCCACTCACTCTGCTGCACCGCCAACTTACTGCCGCGCGTTCCAAGCACAACGGTCGATCGTTCATGACCTGTCTGGTTCATCTGGTTTCTCTGGTCTATCTGGTTGATCCTGTTTGTTTCGTTGATTTGGTTCATCTGGTTAATTCCGATCAACCAAAAAACCAAACAAACGAAACAAACCAAATAACAATCTTCTACCGCTCACCGGTCCGGCATCTTTGAGCGAGTCCTCGGAGTCATCGCGTCAACATCCTGGATATCTTCCTGTGACGAATGACAGGTCTCCGAGGCAGATGACGCACGATCATTGACATTGGAAGCCGCAGGATCGCCAAGGTTGAAAAATCGTCTCGCCGCTTCGATAAAGGCGGTCCCCTCCGAAGAATTTACCTCCGCTTTGAGCGTCATCATTGTATTGTGAATAAGCTTATTCACAATCGACGACGCCATCGCCTCGACCAATTCACGCTCCGGCGTGGACAGATTCGCCAATCGCCCTAAGGTCTTGTCGAGCTCGGCTTGCTTGATGTCTTCGACCCGCGCACGGAGAGCTACGATGGTGGGAGTGACCTCCAGCGACTGGAGCCATTGCCTCACAATCCCGACTTCGTCCACTACCATGCGTTCGGCTTTCTCAGCCTCGTTTAAGCGTTCCCCGCGATTCCGTTCAACCCGCGTCTTCAGATCGTCGATGTCGAAGAGGAAGGCATTGTCCACATGCCGCACCGCCGGATCGATATTGCGAGGAACGGAGATGTCGATCAAGAACATCGGACGATTCATCCGTTGCTTGACCGAGCGCTGCACGTCATCCTCGCTCACAAGATAGTGCGCAGCGCCGGTCGATACCAAGACGATATCGGCGGAAGCCATGTCTTCCCGAAATTCTTCAAAAGGAACCGGCGTGCCGTCAAATCGGTTCGCCAATTCCAGTGCATGCTGCGGACTCCTGGTCGTGACCCGCACATGCCGGACACCGTTGGCAATGAAATGCTTCGCCGCCAGCTTGGCCATCTCTCCCGCTCCCACCAACAATACAGTTTTATCGCTTAAGTCCGAAAAGATCTTTTTGGCTAATTCGACCGCGGCATAGCTGACGGATACCGCCATCTCGGAAATTTTCGTTTCAGTCCGCACGCGCTTGGCAACAGAGATCGCCTTTTTCACCACCTTATTCAAGATGATACCGGTCGCCTTGTGTGTCAGTGCAACCTCGAAAGCCTCTTTGATCTGACCAAGAATTTGCGATTCGCCGACGATCATGGAGTCGAGGCTGGAGGCCACCCGAAATAAATGGCTGATCGCCCGATCTCCCTCGTGCCAATACAAATGGGGAGTCAGCTGCTCCGAGGACAGCGATAGGTGAGCATCAGCCAGAAAATCCTGGATTCGCCCATAGCCTGATTCGATCTCATCGACGACGGCATAGACCTCAACACGATTGCAGGTCGAGAGTAATATCCCCTCCCGCACCCCCTGATATGAGCAGAGGCGGGCCAGGGCTTCGCCCATTCGGCTCTCAGGAATCGCCAGCTTCTCGCGGATTTCGACCGGGGCGGTCTTATGGCTCAAGCCGACGGCAATAATGTGCATATCAAGACACCGGTCCGTGACTCTTGAGGAGCACGCCAATGAGGGTCAAAATAACCCCGGCAAATCCGATAATCGTGAGATACGCCGCGCGCTTGGCCCTCCAGCCTACCGTCAAACGTCCTGTCAATACGATAAAATAGAACACCCAGGTCACCAACGCCCCTGTTTGCTCGGGATTCCAGCTGAGATACGACCCAAGAGATAACTCTGCGTACAGCGCACCTGTAATGATGCCGAGCGTGAGCAGGGGAAACCCCGTTACGATCGACCGTTGATTCAGGTGGTCAAGAAAATCCAGGGCCGGCAACTTTGAGTAGAGGACATTGAAACGTTTGGACTTGAGAAGTCCATCCTGAATCAGATACATCACACCAGCCACAAAGGCCACGGCAAACCCCACGGTCCCGAGCATGCTCAGCGTGACATGGACCCACAGGGTCCGAAACACCGGTGTGAGCGTCGGAGCGGTTTCGGGCAATGCGGCGGCAGAGACCAGTGAGACCAGAGCCAAAGGTACGATGAACGAGCCAAGTACATGCAAATGATGGCGAAACTCCACGGCCAGAAAGACTAAAATCAGTACCCAGGAAAAAAACGATAAGGCTTCATGAAATCCTGGCGTCGAGATTTCCGTGCCCCCGATCATCCCTGCACCCAACGCAATCGTGTGTGAGGCAAACCCGGTCGCCGTTATACCCAGAGAGACGTTTGCCAGAACTTCAGAAGGCCGGATCAAGTAGGCAAGGAAGAAGACGGTAGCCGCAAAATAGAGGGCCATCGTCACCACAAAAAACATGGCCGACATAGATGTCTATCCTCTCAACTTCTCAGGAGAAACAGACAGTCATTAAACGAGGAATTATATCGATGGCGCGAGATGGGAGTCAACCAAACGAACGTGAGGAAGGAGGTAAGGCGACCAGGCCTTGCCCCCCCGGCACCCTCTATGTCGTCAGCACACCGATTGGCCACCCTGATGACATCACCCTTCGAGCCCTTGCCACCTTGCGACGCGTTACAATTGTTGCCTCCGAAGACCCTCGCACGACCCAGATGCTCCTGGCCCATCATGGCATTACCGCAACAATCACGAGTTACGGCCCGTCCAATCGCCACGAAAAAGTGCGGCTTCTTCTGCATCGGCTCATGCAGGGACAGGATGTCGCCCTCGTTTCAGACAACGGCTCTCCGGTCATCTACGACCCTGGCCGCCTGCTTGTAACCGCTGCCCATCAGGCAGGAACCCCTGTTAAGTCCATTCCAGGCCCCTCTGCCATAACGGCAGCGACGGCAATCTCCGGATTGTCAGGCGACGCAATCATCTTTGAAGGGCGCCTTCCCTCAACCAGGCCTCGTCTCGCCCAATATCTCTCCCAGCTCAAAAAAGAACGCAGAACCCTTGTATTCTATGTGCGCCCCAAAGCCCTCACAGGGCTCCTGAATATCCTGGCGCAGATACTCCCCTCCAGACAAATCGCCGTCGCCGTGAATCTCACAACGAACGAGGAGACCCTTTCTCGCGGGAAGCCAGGTGAACTGCTCAATCAGATCGAACCAGTATCGAATGAGTCAGCGGTAACGGTCGTCATTGAAGGATATGGGGCAGGATCGCGAAACTACTCATCTTCGCGCCGGCGGATCAGCACTCGATAAGACCCCTCGACGCGATCTTGTGAAAGAATGGTGTGTCCCTCATTACTCACGCTGCGGGGAACATTCCCGATCGGATCGCCATCGTCCAACAGCACCGAAAGAACCTGCCCCTGCTCCATTGCTTCCAGTTTCAACTTCGTTTTGACGAAGTTATAGGGGCAAATGACACCCCGTAAATCCAACTCGGCATCCGGTAGACCAGTCACGGTTGTGTTGCCTCTCCATTCTTTGGTTTATTTGGTTTATCCCGTTTGTTTGGTTTGTCTTGTTTAGTTTGGTTGAACGAAACTAATCGAATGAACCAAATCAATCAACCAAACAAACGAAACAAACCAGATGAACCAAATAAACCAGGACTGTGAGTGAAAAAAAAGGGGCAGCAACGCGCTGCCCCTTCCCACACCATGCCTATATGTCTCGAATTAGTGTAGGCCTTTGTTCAAATTTGGCTTCGCATAGTCCGTCCCGTAGTCTGTCTTGGTGCTGGCTGCTGCGTTGCCCCATCCCGGCTGTGGTTCACATTGCCAGCAGGGAGCGTCGCCGGAAAATCCACCACCCACCGAGCTGGTGATGCCGGAATCGATCTTTCCTGGCAATACAGAGCCAGCGATGCCACCGGTGATTCCGCCACGACTCGTCCCAATCGCGCGCTCATTCTCAGGATCTGGACGTTGTCCAAGCCCACCAAACCCCTGCTTCGTCGCATCGACATGGGTCACGAACGCTTCAATGACTGTTTTCTTTCCGGTGCCAAAGGGCTGATCGGCTGTCGTTTCTTCCCTCACTTGAACCGTAACATCGTCACCGACATTGAGGGTCTTAATAGCTTGTATATTTGAGCGATCCGTGAGGTTAAGAATTATGACGGTACGAGCTCCGTACCCTGCCTTACCCTCCTGCCCCTCGTCGAATATCTTCCCTGCCCCGCCGGTTTCAATCATGAGTCTACGCTGGGCCAGATCAATCGCAAACACCCGCCCGTACACCGTCTCCGGCTGCGACAACCGCTCAAGGAAGTTGCTTCGATCGAAGGTGGTCACCCGCGTGCCCGATCCCGACACATCGCCAACTCCCTCCCCCACACCCATGCCGGATTGGGAATTTAAACGCTCTTGAGCGATCGAAACACCAGCTGAACCGACAAGAAGAATTGCCGCTCCCAGTGCCAACACTTTACGCATGTGCCGCCTCCATGGTGAGATTAAAAAAGAAAACGATGTTCAACGACGAAACACAAAAATTGGACCAACTATCAAGGCATTGAAACTTTTTCATCACTCTTACGGCATGGACTATAGGTTACCCATTCGAACATGTCAACTGAAGACATGCGGGTGAACCGTTGGTGCCCAGAGGGAGGGTCGAACTCCCACTCTCTTACGAGAACCGGATTTTGAGTCCGGCGCGTCTGCCAGTTCCGCCATCCGGGCTTATCCATCTTTGAAAGCGATTCTTCTTAGCACGAAGCCATGAGCCGGTCAATCCGCTCCTCCTCTTTATCTTCGCTCAACCGCAATGTTACAATTCCCACTCACGGTCACCTTATAATTTTTGCGGGAGGATGCTTACACCATGGCAGACGTCCAGTGCGTCACGTGCGGACAAGCCGGAGAAACGATTACGGACCCACTCTTCATGGGCAAGCTTGAATCCGAAATCAAGGCCAAGGTCTGCAAACCCTGCTGGAAAAAGTGGGAAGGTATGCGGGTCATGGTTATCAATGAATATCAGGTCAACCTGGGTGAAGAGAGCGGCAGAGATCTCGTAAAGAAGCAAATGAAGGCCTTCCTCAAACTAGGCGAGCAAACTGATACGGGAAAGCTTGATCAGAACTATCGTCCACCGGCATAAGAAGATCGTTGTTTGGTTTGTCTGGTCTGTTTAGTTTGTTTGGTTTTTTGGTTAAACGAAATGAACCAGATGAACCAAATCAACCAGATAAACAAAACAAACCAGATCAACCGGATGGACCGCGCTAGGCCGTTGACCGCCAGAACCCTCCGTGAATTTCTCCAGTGATCTCGCAGGCTTCGTTGACAGACCGATTTCAGCAG
>CAZGYZ010000016.1:0-18411 GCA_964530675.1 uncultured Nitrospira sp.
TGGATGACGATCCCAACATCTTAGAGGGGTACAAGCGCCGGCTTCGGAAAGAGTTTGAGTTGGACACAGCCGTTGGACCTGAGGAGGGGTTTCGGATGATCACCGAGCAGGGCCCCTTCGCCGTCGTGGTGTCCGATCTCCAAATGCCGGGGATGAATGGAGTCGAGTTTCTATCCAAAGTCCGAGCCTACGAGCCTGACACCGTGCGCATGCTATTAACGGGCAATGCCGAACTGCATGCGGCGATCGATGCGATCAATCAAGGACAGATTTTTCGGTTTCTCACCAAGCCCTGCACGCCGGAGGCGCTCATGAGCGCATTGACGGCGGGCCTGGCGCAGCATCGCTTGATTACAGCGGAGCGCGAACTCCTGGAGCAAACGCTCAGCGGCAGCGTCAGAGTGCTATGCGAGGTCTTAGCCTTAGTCAATCCTGAAGCGTTCGGGCGATCGTCTCGCATTACACGGTACGCAGAGTCGATCGCAGCGCAGCTTCACGTGTCTGAGATGTGGTCCATCAAGACTGCCGCCATGTTGTCTCAGATCGGCTGCGTCATTCTGCCGGAGTCGGTCCTCAAGAAAGTGTACCGAGGAGAGGTGTTGACGGGTGAGGAGTCCCAGCTCTTCAATCAACATCCATTCGTAGCCTATGACCTGATCGTCAAGATCCCACGCATGAAGCGGGTGGCCGAGATCATTAAGTTTCAGGATAAGTACTACGATGGGTGCGGCGTACCAGGAGACACGCAACAAGGCAACACCATTCCGATGGAGGCCAGGATTCTGAAGGTGGCCCTGGATTTCGACGCGCTCGAATCGGCAGGTAAGTCGAAAGCTGAGGCATTCAACGAAATGAAACAACGAAAAGGGTGGTACGATCCGGCAGTGATCGATGCCATGAAAGCCGCATTTGCCAAGGAGATCAAGTATGAGGTGAAGACGACGGTCGTAGCCGGCCTTCTGGAAGGCATGATCCTAGCTGAGGACATTCAATCAAGTCAGTACGTGCTTCTCGCCTCAAAGGGTCAGCAAGTAACCCAATCTATGATCCTGAGACTCCAGAACTTCACGAAGTCCGGCGGAATCCGAGAGCCGTTCACGGTCCTGCTTCCGATGAAGCTGGAAGGCTCATCGGATGGGATACCTTCCCAAGCGACGAGTCAGCCGATACACATGTTGAAAGCATCCTAATCCGCATTATTCTCCTTCGCCGAATACCCCGTAGCTTGCTACGGGGATGAAGGCGAGGGGAACCCTCCGTAGCCTTGGCAAAGGAGGGTAGTGGCTTCGGAGAATTTCGCAAGATACCCCGCAGCTTGCTGCGGGGAGCTTCATTCATGAGGGGGCGCGCGACAAGCGGGACTAGCGAGAAAGGCGCGACCAGAAGTTTGAAGTTCCGAAAACCTTGAACTTCGAACCCCGAACTTCGGATCGCGTCTGTCGCGCGATTGAGAGCCTGGTGGACTTTCTCAGCATTCTGCTAGTCTTCGGCAGACTCGTCTTCATTCGGGAGCGTGAGCGTGAGGCAGGTGCCGCGGCCTGGTGCGGAGAGGATGTCGAGCGCGGCGCCAAGCTTCTGCGCGCGCGTAAGGATGTTGACCAGCCCATGTCCTGCACCCTGGCGAGACTCCAGGTCGAACCCGACGCCGTTGTCTTCAATGTCGAGTCGCACGCGACCGCCGGACATTCCAAGCCGGATGACACCGCTGGTCGCTTGGGCATGCTTCGTAATATTACTGATCGCCTCACGCAGGATAAAGAGGATCTGCGTGCCCGTTTCAGCCTTCAGTTGCGCGATTGCATCGAGATCGACGGCCAGGTTGAAACGGGTCGGCGTCGTCTGCTGGGCTGCCTGAACCAGCGATTCTATCGCATCCTCCAGATCTATTGACAGGAGGAGATCGGGGGGCGTGCGAATAATGAAATTGCGCAATTCAGCGATCACGTTGTTCAAACCGTCTCGAGCCTCTGTGAGGCGAGCAGTGATTTCTTTGTGATCGTTCCCGAGAATTTGCAGCATATATTCCAGACTTAGTCCGATGCCGTAGAGAGACTGAATGCTTCCGTCGTGGAGGTCCAAGGCCTGACGTTCCTGCTTGTCCAGTGTCCACCGTAGCATCTGTTGACTTCGCTGGAGCGATTCTTCGGTTTGCCGGCGTTCCGTGATATCGCGGGCAATACCGGCCGTGCCGGAGAACCGGCGGTGGCGCTCATAGATTCCGGATGCATTCACCGCAAAGGTCTTCACCGCGCCGGTTTTGGCCTTCATGTATACCGGCAATTCCCTGGTGGCCCGGAGCCCCGTGCGTCGTTCATGGAATTGACGTCCATGCAGCTGCAGATGGTTCTTGGAGAGAATCTGGGAATAGGGCATGCCGATGAGTTCCTGCGGTGTATAGCCCAACAAGCTCACGACTGCGACGCTGATATAGCGGAAACATCCCTTCTCATCCAACTCATACACGAGGTCGCTCATATTTTCGATCAAGCGGCGATACCGGTCTGTGGTCTGCGCCAGCGTCCGACGGAGGTCTCGCTTTTCCGAGACTTCGCGGGCCACCAACGGCAACTCCAGCGCCATATTCGCTGACTTCTTGAGGTAGTAGTCGGCCCCGGCGCGCAGAGCCCCGATGGCGATCTCCGTGTCCTCATGGCCGGTGAGCATCACGATCCCGGCCTCGGGAGCCAGAAGCCGGATCTCAGGAAGAACCTCCATCCCGTTCTTGCCAGGGAGTTTGTGGTCCAGGAAAATCATGGTCCAGTTCTGCTGGCCGGCCAGGGTGAGTCCTTCTTCTGCCATCCTTGCGATGGTGATCGAGCCATGGGCGTTCATCTTCCGCAAAGCCCCGCTGGTCAGTTCCACATCGTCCGGATCATCGTCGATCAGAAGGATGCGCTCTTCGTGAGGTTCCGTTCTCATCGCGTTCCTCCGTTGCTGCCGGTCCGCGGGGCCGGCCGGCTCATGGGCGGTGGGGTATTGGTCAGGACCCAGTACAGTTCCACGGTCTTCATCGTCGCGTGGAATGCTTCAAACAGGACCGGTTTTCGAATAAACGAGTTCGCTCCCAAATCGTACGACTGCACGATGTCTTCATCCCGCTGTGAGGTGGTCAACACGACCACTGGAACCCGGCGGAGGGTGGGTTCCTGCTTGATTCGCTTGAGGACTTCGATACCGTCCACTTTCGGCAGCCGGAGATCCAGCAGGATCAGGCCAGGGATGGTGGCTGGAGGGTTCGCTGTGGTTCCATCGCCGAGCAGGTAACGCAGCGCCTCGTCCCCGTCGCGGAACACCGTCAGGCTGTTGACGACCTTCCCGATACTCAGAGCTGTCTGGGTCAATTCAATATCGTCTTCGTTATCTTCGATCAGCAGGATGTCGATCGGCGTCACGCTCATTTGTCGTACTCCCTTAAACGGCAACAGCCTTCAGATTTCATGCGTTGGCTGTTTGGTGAATGTTGCTGCGGGAACATGCTGCTTGTGCGAGTTGGCCGGCTTGGGAATCGTGAAGCAAAACCTGCTTCCCTGTCCTTCGTCCGACTCCACCCATATCTTGCCCCGATGGAGTTCCACAACCCGTTTCACGATGGTCAGTCCCACGCCGGTTCCTGCATAGACCCCCGACGGGTGCAGGCGGTGGAAGAGTTTGAAGATGCGTTCTTGAAACTCCGGTGCGATGCCGATTCCGTTGTCCTGGACTTCAAAGACGAAGTGGTTCTTCTCCTCTCGACATCGCAACACGATGTGCGGCGCTGTGCCAGGCTTGACATACTTGAGCGCGTTAGTCAGGAGATTCGTCCAGACCTGGGTCAGCCTCGTACGGTCCGCCCAGAGCATCGGCATTTGGCCTTCCAGGTCAATGGTGGCGCCGGATGCCTGGATCACATCGGCCAAGTCATTGAGGATCTTGTTGAGGAGGTCGCTCATCGAGACCCACGCAAAGGCCTGTGCCATTCGGTCGATGCGGGAGTATTCAAGAAGATCCTGAATGAGGCTCTCCATCCGTTTGATACCGGCCTGGATACGGTTCAGGTAATGCTGCTCCTTCTCACTCAGATGGTCCTTGGACTGACCGACGAGCAGGTCGGCAAAGCCATGGATTGCGCGGAGGGGGGTCTGGAGGTCGTGAGAAATCGCATAGACGAAACTCTCCAGTTCTTGATTGCTGGCCATGAGGGAAGCTTTCGTCGTGCGGACGTCCTGCAGCAGCAGCGTGTTTTCGATGAGGACGCCGGCCTGGCTTGTGAGGGCTGCAATGATCTGTTCATCGGTGTCAGTGAATTCGTCGCCGCTCTGCTTCTCCGTGAGATAGAGGCGGCCAAAAAGACGACCATGGGTCTTGATGGAGGTGCCGAGGAAGGAGTGCATCGGCGGATGGTGCGGCGGGAATCCCACGGAAGCCTGATGGGCCGTCAGATCTTTGAGCCGCAGGGGACTCTCGCTGTGAGCCGACGCTCCCAATACACCACGTCCCTCGGGGAGCGTGCCGATGGCGGCCTTGGCCGTCTCATCCAGTCCAATCGTGATAAATTCCGTGAGGTGCGTTCCCTCCTGGTTGAAGATGCCCAACGCGCCGTAGCGAGCGTCGGTGAGGGCGCAGGCTGTTTCGGCAAGGCGCTGGAGGAAGCGCCCCAGATCATCCGACTCAGTCGTGATCTCCTTGATGCTCAGTACTAAGAAGTGCAGAGCGTCGGCCTGTTTCTTCAGAGCGTTTGAGGTCGATTGGGCCTTGGCTTCGTGCGCCTTGAGGGTTTCAACCATCCCGGCCAATTTTCCTTGAAGTACTCCGATCGCGTCGGCACGATTCGTGTCTTGCGGGATGATGACCGCCTGTCCCTGCTCGATCTGCTGAGCCGCGTCTGCCAAGGCTTTCAGCGGTTGCAGGACCTGCCGGCTCGTGTGCCGCCAAATGAGCGCCAGTCCCAGAAGGACGCTGGCCATGATGCCGGCGGAAGCCGGGATCGAGAAGGGCGTCCGGGCTGCGGCTCCCTCATTCGGCTGATAGACGCTGACCCTCCAGCCAAGCCCCTGATAGGCGCCGAAGCCGGAGGACGAGCTTGAGGCCAGCGGCTGGGGCATCGAGTCGAGCGAAGACCGACCATCGTGGCCCATGAATTTTCCAATTGGGTGGCCGTCCTTGGCAAATAGCGCGATGCGATCCCTGTCGTATTGTTCCATCGGCCTTTCGGCCTGCAATAACATTTGTGCGATGGCCGACTCCGGGATCCTGGTCGACCAGATACCGACCGTCCTTCCCTCTTCTCCCTTCGCCGCAGATCCTTCTATTCTGGTGGTAAACATCATCGTCCGTTGAGCATCTGGTCCGTACACCTGTTGGACCAGCGGGTCAGTCTGGAAGTCGAATACGGCGACCCCTGGGTGTGCGAGCGCCTGTTCAAACCACGATTGGCCGCTGACGCTTTGTCCGACTAGTTGGCGGGTGGGAATAGGCTGTCCATCTCCATCGATGGCATTGACAGCCCTGATGATTCCATTCCCATCTGCCGCCACCACCAAGGAGTAATAGGGCTTGTAGGTGGTGATCATCGCCCCCGCGATGGCCGTGAGGCGATCCGCCTCCATGGTGCGCACCTCAGGCAGTTGAGAGATGAGACGGGTGTCGCCATAGCGTTCATAGAGCACACGGTCCAGGGTATCGAGCACATGGGTTGCCAGGGTTCGCGCGTTTTCTTCCGTTGCGCTTTTTAGGTGGGAGTACTCTTGCTGCGCAAACCATATCGTGAGCGCCAAGGGGAGAACCGACGCCACCAGCAGCAATATGATGAGGCGAACCTGGAGGCTCTGGCGGATCAGGTCCGGGAAGCGAGTCATATGCGAACCCGTGGGGCTAGAGGTGCCAAAAATGACAACGACCGATACTCCTGTTCTATTCTATGGAGAGAAGCCCTCGATACCAGGTTATAGATGGCAGGCGGGCCAGCTGCATTCAAGAACGCATACGTGTCAGCCGATGATGAAGGAGGATAGTGTCCTGTATGTATAGAGCGAACGTTTTTAGCAGAACGCCCTCAAAAACACCATGATCCAGGATCATGGTTGCAGATGATGGACCGCAGAGACATTGTGATACATGGCCATCGCCCGCTACAATGATTGTTCTTGCGCACTGTGCTCGAATGTTCAGGGGCATCCTGCCGCAGGTCTGTCAGATTTAGGTGTACGGTGCCTATGCTGCCCATGAGCGTCCAATGAAACGCGGAATGAACGACTCGAAGACGATCCCTCGTGGTACACATTTCGCCCAGTGCACGGCCTGCCCGCTGCAATCCCATTGTCCGTTGCCGACAGTGGCCAAGGGCTCTGGGGGCTCTAGGGCGACCCCTATTATCCAGACCAGGTATCGTGCCGGACAGCATATCATCGACGAAGGAGAACCGGTGATCGGTCTCCATGTGCTCTGCGACGGCTGGGCGGTGGTGGCGAAAAGCGTTAGGATGGAACAGGACGATCTGACGATACATATCGTAGGAGCGGGGGGGCTGTTGGACGTCAGCGATAACCTGGCCGCATTCCCTGCATACTCCAGCGCCGTGAAATCGTTGACGAGTTCGACCGTGGCGTTTATCAGGAGCGATGAGTTTACGAGGCGTCTGGAGACAGACCGGACATTTTCCGGCAAGCTCCTCCGGCTCGTTGCCAGGCAATTGCACGCGCTTGAAGAACAATACGTCGTTCGCTTTTCCCTGGATGCTGCCAGCCGAACCATCCATACGCTATTGGGGTTTGCCCAGTCTTACAGGTTGGAGCACAGCAAGGCTGTCACGTTGCCCATGAAATTAAGTCGATCGTCGCTGGCTGAGATTGTCGGGACTACTCCGGAAACCATTAGCCGCGTGATCTCCAAGCTTAAGCAACAGCGACATGTTCTCGAAACCCAGCGAGAGACCATCATCCCCGACATGGAACGGCTGCGCTCCCTCGTTCGACCGTCGGTCTAACAGCCGGTTCTTCGGCAGGACGACTCAATAGGGCCGCTACTTTCCCTCCCTCCCTCAGTTTCGCCAACGGACTCTCAGATCTACGGGGTCGTTCCTTTCCTGATCACGTTTCACCCCTGTTAAGTTCAAGAACGAGCAAGCCGAAGAGATAGGTGACGAGTAACGTCATACAACGACGCCTGTCCACACGGCTGACGTCTTCTTTGTAGGCAACTCAGCAGCAACGACGTAGTAGCCGATCTCAAGGGGAGCAGATGGGGCAACGCTGCCTGCCGACAAACATTCCTTCAGGATCAGCAAGGAATGCACAATGTCGGCTGTGCGAGCGCGATTGTTCCCCTCTCACCCCTAGGGGTCGCTCACGCGAGCAGGCATCGTAACGAGGCGACACTATGGTGAAACAGCACATCCGTTCCTACGCTCGTTGGCTGCCGGCTCTAATCGTCGCCATGACGCTGGTCACGATCCTGATTGGGGGCCTTGCCATCCATTATGTCGAAACGAGCCTCGTGACCTCTTCGGGCAAGAGCCTCTCGCTGGCCGCAGTCGATATCGCGGACAAGCTGGATCTGCTGATGATCGAGCGCTACGGCGACATTCAGATGTTATCGAAATCATTAGTGTTTCAGAGGCACGAACGTGCGGCGATGGAGCAACGGCTTATCGCCTTACTGGAGACCCATCCCGTGTATCTCTGGGCTGGAGTCACCGATGCCGAAGGTCGGGTTCTGGTTGCGACCGAGGAAACCAGCAAGGGCCGCGATCTGAGTGGGGAGCCGGGCTTCCTGGCTGTGCGGGCGGGACAACGCGCAGTTGTCCAGGATGCGGCACCGGATGAGGAGGGGATCCTCGCAGTGATGTTTGTGAGCCCAATCCACGATGCTCACGGCGCGTTTGTCGGGACGGTGATGAGTCGAGTGGGGTTGCCGGTTCTGGAGGATGCCTTCGCGCGCTCTGTCATGGCGTTGCAGGCGCAATGGGGAACGGGAGCGCGCATCGAGTATCAGTTTTTGGATCATGAGGGCAACCTCTTTGTCGATTCGTGGCTGAGAGAAGAGGGGCGGGTCAACCTCAAGCAGATGGGAATCCCCTCGGTACAGTTGCTCGATACGGCCCCGGCCGGATTCGTTGAAGAGCAGCATGGTCGCCGGCAGGTCGCGGTCGTGACCGGGTATGCGCAGACCAAGGGGCTAGAAGGGCTGAAGGGCCTGCGGTGGGGCGTGTTGGTGCGCGTGGACCGAAGCGACATCCTCGCTTCCATCAGGACCCTCATGTGGAGGGTCGGGGCTGCAGGCAGCATCATATTCCTGCCGCTGGTCGGTGTCCTGATCTGGAGTATTATCCGCCTCACGCATTCGTGGGCGGAGGCGGAGGAGGAGCGCACCAGGGCACAGGCGGCAGAACGCAAATTTCACGCGCTGCTGGAGATGGCGCCGGACGCCATCGTGATGTCCGATGCCGAAGGCACCATCGTGTTGACCAACCGGCAGGCCGATCTGATATTCGGCTATCCAGCAGGCCAGTTGCTCGGCCAAGCCATCGAGATCCTGGTGCCTGAGTCTGTGCGGGACATACACCGCGCGCACCGCGCACGCTTTCACGAGTCGCCCCAGACCAGACCGATGGGGAAAAGCCTCCGTCTGACCGGGCGTCGAAAGGATGGGACCTTGTTTCCGATAGATACCAGCTTGAGCTATGTGGAGACGGCGGGCGGCGCGCTTGCGATGGCGGTCGTGCGCGATATGTCTCAGCAACAAATGCAGGAGGCCGAGCGGGAGCGCCTTAGTCGTGACATTCGTCTCTTACTGGATTCGACGAGCGGAGGGCTCTGTGGTGTCGACCTTCAGGGCCTCTGTACCTTTATCAACCGGGCCGGTGCAGAACTGCTCGGTTATCAGCCGGACGAGTTGCTCGGCAGGAATCTGCATGAGCTCATTCATCACTCCCATGAAGATGGTTCGCCGTATCTCCTTGACGAGAACCCCGTCTACCGCGCGTGCCAGGCCGGGCAGGGATGCCAGATCGAGAGTGAAATGTTATGGCGGCGAGATGGGACATCCTTTCCGTGCGAGATTGCATCGCGTCCCTTCTATGAGAGAGGTGTGTTGAAAGGGGCGGGGGTGACCTTTGCCGACATCACCGAGCGGAAGCAGGCGCGACAAGAACTGCTGAAGGCGAAAGAGCTGGCGGAAGCGAGCGCCCGCGCCAAGAGCGAGTTCCTGGCCACCATGAGTCACGAAATCCGCACCCCTATGAACGGGGTGATCGGCATGACCGGCCTCCTGCTCGATACAGACCTCACGTCAGAGCAGCGGGAGTTCGCCGAGACCGTCCGCAACTGCGGTGATCACCTGCTCGCCGTCATCAACGACATCCTCGACTTTTCCAAGATTGAATCCGGCAAGATGAATTTTGAAATCATCGACTTCGATCTTCGCACTGCAGTGGACGAATCGGTGGATCTGCTGGCCGAGCGTGCATCCAGCAAGGGGGTGAACCTGGCCTGCCTATTTTACGCAGATGTGCCGACTGCCCTTCGCGGCGATCCGGGACGACTCCGCCAAATCCTGGTCAATCTCCTGGGGAACGCCATCAAGTTTACCGCACAGGGGGATGTGGTGCTGTCCGTCACGCTGCTGCACCACACCGAGACTGAGGCCACGGTGCGGTTTGCGGTGCAAGATACCGGCATCGGCCTGTCCCCTGACGCGCAAGAGCACCTGTTTCAGTCGTTCACTCAAGCCGATAGCTCGACGACGCGCAAATTCGGCGGCACAGGATTGGGGCTCGCCATCAGTAAACAGCTCACGGAGCTCATGGGCGGCCACATCGGTGTGGACAGCCGGCTCGGCGAAGGCAGTACGTTCTGGTTTACCATTCAGCTCGGCAAACAGTCGGAGGCAACTGCCTCGGCGAGCGCCATGGCGTCTCAGGATTTGCACGGACTGCAGCTCTGCATCGTGGATGAGAGTCCCATCAACCGGCGCATTCTGGAATCCTATGCCACGAACTGGGGCGCCCGGTGCCTCATCGCGGAGGATGGTCGGCAGGCCCTGGCGGTGTTGCGCAAGGCGGCGGCACAGGGGGGCGCGTGCGATTTCGCCATCATCAACATGCAGCTGCCAGGGATAGACGGCATGGAACTGGCCAGGGCGATCAAGGCCGATCCGGTGCTGGCGCCGACCAGGCTCGTTCTTTTGACGTCTCAGGGGCAGCGTGGCGATGCCCAGGCGGCGCATACAGCCGGATATGCCGCGTATCTCAGGAGGCCGGTGCGTGAGTCGCAACTGTACGCCTGTCTCACCACCGTGCTCACACCATCCGCACCGGCCACCGCCTGCGAGGGCCAATCCGCTGGCCGGACTGCGCGACCCGCGCTGGTTACGCGACATAGTTTGGCCGAGGCGACCGCGCGGGCCACCGTCAGGATTCTGGTCGCCGAGGATAACGTCATCAACCAGAAGGTCGCCGTACGCATGCTGGAAAAGTTGGGGTATCGTGTGGATGTTGCAGCCAACGGCCTGGAGGCCCTCGACGCCCTGCGGCGTATCCCCTATGCCGCGGTCTTGATGGACTGCCAGATGCCGGAAATGGATGGTTTCGCCGCGACGGCGGAAATCAGGCGACGTGAAGCGTTAAGCGTGAAACGTGAAACACAAGATGAGATGCGAAAGACGCGAGAAGCGTTAGGCGTGAGGGGTGAGGCGAGTTCTTCTGCCCCTTACCCCTTACCCCTTACCCCTCACCGGCTTCCCATTATTGCCATGACGGCGAATGCCCTGAAGGAGGATCGAGCCCGGTGCCTCGCAGCCGGCATGGACGACTACCTGAGTAAGCCCGTGCAATCCAAGGTGTTGGCAGAGATCCTTGGACGCTGGATCGGCGCACCGGCCTCGATCTCCGGCTCAACAGGTGACCATCCACTGCTGAGCACCTCTGGCGGGACGGCCTGCTGATCACCCGAGAGGCGTGGTAAAACGCTGACTTTGTTGCCAACAAGAGTACATTGGATGGAAAGGAACGAGCACGATGGCCATTTTGATTGTTGAGGACAATCCGGTCAATGCAAGACTGTTAGCGCTCATGCTGAAGGCACAGGGGTATCAGACGGTGGTGGCCAGAAATGGCAAAGAAGGGCTGACGGTTATGGCTGAAACGCCAGACCTTCAGCTGATCATCACCGATTACATGATGCCGGAAATGGATGGGCTGGAGTTTATCGTGAAGGTCAAGGCCCTGCCGGCATTTCGCGATGTTCCCATTCTTGTCGCATCGGCGCATGCCGATCTTGAAACCGTTAAACGGGTGCAGGCTGTAGAGTGCCAAGGTTTCCTGGTGAAACCCATCGACAAACAACAGCTGATCAAGCGAGTGGAGGCCCTTGTCCGATCGCAGTCGGTCGTGCTGCGCTCCAAACGTAAAACGATGGAGAAACTGGATATCGGGCTGGAGGAATATAACGATCTGGTCAATACGTTTGCAGCCCAATTGACCGCAACCATCCCGATTGTGGTGTTGGAGCAAGGAGACTCGGACGAGCCCATGTCTGAGAATCTGAGCCGGTTGCTCAAGGACCTTGCAGAGAGCGCGCTCATGCTGGGGGCCGAGAAATTCTTCCAGGTGTACTCGAAAGGTCTGGGAGGCGGACGACTGCTTCGGTCACATTGCGCTGCATTACTGAAGGTGCTTCAAGAATTGGAAAGCGTGCTCCTTGTCTATGTACAGGCTCAACCGAGTTCTATGGCAGGAACTGACGCGGCTATCTCTCCGTTGTACTGAAGCCTATTCTCACCTGCAATAGGCCGGTATGCCAGGGACCTCGGCTGTTCGCGCTGGCCCCTGGCCCCTGGATGCTGATTTGCTAGGCCATTGAGTATGATCGCATGTGATTCACACCCGATCTGCTCACAGATCAATACCCTGTGAGAATCCAGTGATCAGCTGGTATGTTTTCACGTCATTATTCTCCTTCGCCGAATACCCCGTAGCGTGCTACGGGGATGAAGGCGAGGGGAACCCTCCGTAGCCTTGGCAAAGGAGGGTAGTGGCTTCGGAGAATTTTGCAAGATACCCCGCAGCTTCCGGCCTTCGTAGCCGAAGGGCTACTTCGGCGGAGTAGGCTGCTGCGGGGAGCTTCATTGAAATAATCTTCCGGCCATTGCCTCTCCCAGTTCATAGGTTGTACAGACCCCGCCTGTCTTTCAGGCGGTATCGACGGTCAAGAAAATCACCAAACGACCGATAGGACATAGCTATCCAGGGGTTGGACTATCGTTGCGTTTTCTGTAGGCCATAAAGTCTGCTGGACCTCAGGGGCATGACACTTCGACTGCTTGAGACAGTGGCAGACTTTTGAAGCAAACGGATGGTTAAGAATTGACAGCAACCGACCGATAAAGCAACAGCCCCAGTGTGAGTGCGGCAGGGTATCGGCGTGCCGCGTGTAACCGGAGCCTCGCCTACTATGGAGCACTCGATCACCACAGAAGAGTTTCAACGGTTACGCACGCTGATTTACGATGAGAGTGGAATTTCCCTGTGCGAGCAAAAAAAAACGCTCTTAGCATCCCGTCTCTCGAAGCGCCTACGCGACCTCGATCTGACGACCTTCTCGGAATACTACGCGAAGGTAACGGAAGATCAGACGCGCGAGGAATTTACTCGGATGCTGGACCTGATCTCTACGAACAAGACCGACTTTTTTCGAGAACCTAAACACTTCGATTTTCTGCGAGAACGGGTCGTCCCTGAGCTTGAAGGCAGCAAACGTATTCGGATTTGGTCCTCCGCCTGTTCGACAGGGGAAGAACCCTATACGATCGCCATGACGCTCTATGACAACGTCCAGTATCCCGCCCAATGGGATTTCAAGATTCTGGCAACGGACCTCTCGACCCGTGTTCTTGCCAAGGCCGTATCGGGCACGTATGCCGACGAGCGCGTGCGCGATGTGCCGCCCGATATCGTGAAACGGCATTTCCTCCGTGGGCGAGGCGAGAGTGCCGGCTTACTCAAGGTCAAGCCCCATCTGGCAGACATGATTCACTTTCGACGCCTCAATCTCATGGACGATGAGTTTCCGATCAAGAGCCCTCTCGATCTGATCTTCTGCCGAAACGTCATGATCTATTTCGATCGTCCGACTCAGGAAACGCTCGTGAACAAGTTCCATCGCTATTTGAAACTTGGAGGATACTTGTTCATTGGGCATTCCGAGAGTATCCAATGGGTCACTCATCCCTTCAAGTCGATTGCGCCGACGATCTATCAAAAGCGGGGGTAAGGGGATACGGGGTAACGGGATAACGGGGTAACGGGGTAAGAGGGGCCGGGGGTAAGGGATGAGGCGGAAGACGATCAGAGTGGAGAGGAAGCATCACGAATCATGAGCGCCGTTGCCTTACGCCAGACTCCAGACGCCTCACGTGACGACTTCGCCCACATCCGGCGCATGCGGGATAATCGTTTCCCTCACGAGATTGCGTCGATTCTCCCCGGAGAGTTCTTTGTCAGTCGAGAGCCGATGGTTGTCTACACAGTCCTCGGCTCCTGCATTTCAGCCTGCATCCGCGACCCGATCGTCGGAGTGGGCGGCATGAATCACTTCATGCTCCCGGAGCCAAAGGAGACTGCGCACGATTCGTGGGGAGAATCGACTCGGTACGGGTCTTATGCGATGGAATCGCTGATCAATGAAATTCTCAAACGGGGTGGATTGAAGCGCCGCTTGGAAATCAAGCTCTTCGGCGCCGGCAAGATCTACGAAGGCAATATCGATGTGGGCGCGAACAATGCCAAGTGGGTAATCGGGTACTTAAAGAGCGAAGGTCTCGCGGCCATCAAGACCGATCTGGGCGACGTGTTCCCACGGAAAGTCTATTACTTCACCGATTCGGGCCGCGTGTTGATGAAGAGGATCGAGCGCGTCAAGAATCAGACCATTTTCGAGCGGGAGAACGAATACGCGGTGCGAATCAAGCAGGGGGAGCAGCAGCCGGTGGAGGATGTCACTCTTTTCTGAGAAGCGAAGGTCATTGGTCACTGGTCAATGGTCATAGGGTGCAAGGAATGCAGCATTCGGATTTCCGTTCTTCCTAATGACCAATGACCGATGACCATTGACTGAGTGTGTGAGGAAACCCATGCCCAAAATCCGTGTGCTGACCGTCGACGATTCGGCCTTGATGCGGCAAGTGCTTGCGGCACTTCTGTCGAAAGACCCAGGGATTGAAGTCATCGGGTCCGCTCCAGACCCCTTTATCGCCCGGGAGAAAATCAAGGCGTTGAATCCGGACGTCCTGACACTCGACGTTGAAATGCCCAAGATGGACGGGCTGACGTTTCTTGAGAAGTTGATGAAGGGGCACCCGATGCCTGTTGTGATGGTGAGTTCACTGACCGAAGCCGGCTGTCAGACCACAATGCGTGCGCTGGAGTTGGGCGCGGTGGACTTCATCACTAAACCGAAAATTGATCTCCGGGAAGGTATGGAGGAGATCGCTCAGGATCTGATCGAGAAGGTCAAGGCCGCAGCGCAGGCGAAGGTGAGGGGTAAGGGAGGGGATAGCGGGGTAGGGGGTAAGGGGGTAGCGCCACTCCTCATGTCTGCGATGATTAAGACGACGGATACGATTATCGCGATCGGCTCGTCCACGGGAGGCACGGAAGCGGTGAAGGATGTGCTGATGGCCTTGCCTCCGAACACGCCGCCGATTCTCATCACCCAGCACATGCCGGAACGGTTTACGAAGGCCTGGGCCGATCGTATGAATCAGCTCTGCAGTATCTCGGTCAAGGAAGCCGAAGACGGAGACAGTGTCTTGCCGGGACATGCCTTGGTCGCGCCAGGCAGCTATCACATGACGCTCGTCCGGAGCGGCGCCCGGTACACGGTGCGCATCAATCAGGATCCTCCGGTGAATCGCCATCGCCCATCGGTGGATGTGATGTTTGCTTCGGTCGCCCAGTATGCCGGCGCCAACGCAGTCGGGGTCATCCTCACCGGTATGGGCGGCGATGGCGCCAAGGAGATGCTCACGATGAAACAGGCCGGTGCCTTTACGATCGCTCAGGATGAAGCCAGTTGCGTCGTCTTCGGTATGCCGAAGGAGGCGATCAAGCTCGGCGGGGTGGATAAGGTACTGCCCCTGGCGGAGATTCCCGCTGCAATCGTGGCCTATGTCTGCAAGCTCTGACAGGTTGTGAAGGCTGAAGGCTGAAGGGTGAAAGGTGGGAGTGGTTGGTCTGTCCGGTCTATTCGATCTATCTAGTCTATCTGGTTTTTTGGTTAACCCAGACTATGCCGAATAGACCGTACAGACGAGAGAGACCTAATAGACCAGATAGACCAGTTTATCAATCTGCACAAGAAAGGATGATGTCATGAAAATCAAAGAACGCATTCTGCCACAGGGAATCATCTTGGACCTGGAGGGAGACTTGACCTATGCCAATCAAGCTGCCTTTAAGGTGGCCGTCGAGAAGGCGAAACAGGCCGGCTGTCGGCACCTCATTGTGAATATGGAGCAGGTGCGATTCGTGGACAGCGCAGGGCTTGGCCTTCTCGTGCTCGTGTCGCAGAGTTTTAAACGTCTGCAGGCGCAGGTCAGTATGCTGAAACCGCAGAACTACGTGCGGGAGATCATGAGCCTGGCGAATATTCCCAAGATGATTCCCATCTATGAAAACGAGCAAGACGCGCTCATCGCGCTGGCGGCATAGGTTTGATGTAAGCCACGGAGCATGATGCATCCAAACGCACTGCAACCCACCGGGCCGGGTCTCGATTCGTCCGCACAGCCGGAGACGTTCGTTGCGGCGATTCTTCTTGTGGAAGATGAACCGGTCACCAGGGCGAGTATGGCTGCGAGGCTGACGCGGCTGGGGTATCGAGTTCTTGAAGCGGAGAACGGACGAGCAGGTCTCGACATGGCCAGGCGCGAACGCCCCGATCTGATCATTGTCGATTGGATGATGCCGGAGATGGACGGACCGACCTTCTGTGAAGCGGTGCGCCGTGACCCCTTGTTGAAATCCAGCCAGATTCTCCTGATGACTTCCCACGATAAGCCGGCCCAGATCGCAGAAGGGTTGGTGCGAGGCGCCGACGACTTTCTCAGCAAAGCGGCCAGCAAACAAGAAATCACCGCACGTGTGTTGGCCGGTCTGCGCACAAGCCGGTTGGTCCGAGAACTGGAAACCACCAGCTCTCAACTCGAGTCGTCCCTGCTCTTGCTGCAAGCGAAGCAGGAGGAAATGGAGGCGGATCTTCATTCGGCCGCTGCCTTCGTCCACTCATTGCTCCCTCCGCAAGGAAGCCCGGTTCAGGGTATCTCGTTGGCGTGGGAGTATCAGCCGTCCTTGACGTTGGGCGGCGACCTCTTTGGCGTGATGGCGATCGATGCAGAACACCTTGCCCTCTATATACTGGATGCGTCGGGACATGGGGTTGCCGCCGCGCTACGCTCGGCTTCGCTGATGACGTTCCTGCGAGCAGAAAATATTCTACAGCTGATCGGATCCTACGATCCTGAGCAGGTGTTGTTCGAGGCCAATCGGCGGTTTCCGCTGAGTGCCGATGGGGCTTATTTCACTCTGTGGGTCGGACAGCTTCACTTGCCGACAGGCAGCCTGACCTATGCTTCAGCCGGCCATCCGGGCGCCTTGCTCAGCCAGACTCAAAGTCCTGCTCGGTGGCTCATTCGCTCATCGTTTCCTCTCGGTTTCGATCCGTCCGCGCTGTATGCATGCGACCGTATTGTTTTGAAGCCCGGAGACCGGTTGTTTTTATTGAGCGACGGGATATACGAAGTGTCCTCTCCTGGCGGAGAGCTTTGGGGCCGTGAACGCTTTCAAAAAACGATCGACGAGGGGAAGCCGATGTCTCTTTCGGCGACCATCGCGTCATCTTTTTCAGCAGCACGAGGCTGGCAACAGGCGCAACACTTTCCGGACGATGCGGCGGTCGTGGGGATTGAGATGACCGGCGATCCGGAAGAGAGGCTCAATGGATAAGACATCGGTGTTGGACCTTTCCGAGGCGTTGAACCGGGTGGACGGAGATCAGGACTTGTTCTTCACCTTGGCCGGGCTCTTTTTGCAAGAAAGTCAGAAGGAGGCTGCGGCGATTCGCGTGGCACTGGGGCGGCAGGATGGGGCCGGGCTGGTGGCTGCTGCCCATAAGCTCAAGAGTTCCGTCATAGAGATGTGCGCGCCGCGTCTCTTCGAACGCACAAAACGATTGGAAGAATTGGGCCGGCAAGGGGAGCTTGCTGAGGCGTCGTCGGTCTGTGCGGATGTCGAGGCATCTTTGGCCGAGGTGCATGCCGCACTTCGGAAATTAATCGCCGGAGGATTTTCATCATGATCGCCCCAACAAGATCGCGCGCCCAGGCGCGTAGGTTGCTTGTTGTTGCCGACAATGTCGATACCCAGACCGTGATTCTTGAGCATGCGAAGGCGAAGGGGCATTCGGTGATTTCGGCTGAGACTCCCGCGCTTGGGTTGACGAAATTCGACATGGCGCAGCCCGATATCGTGATTGTGGATCTCTTTCTGTACGAACAGGAAGGGCTCGGGCTTGTGAGGAAAATTTTCGAGCGTCGCCCGACCTGCCCCGTCCTGCTCCTTACGGGCGCAGGCCATTTCGAATCGACGATGGCAGGGTTGCGCGCCGGCGCTCTTGACTATGTACAGCAGCCGATTGATGAGGACGCATTCGCGCAGATTCTGCAGCGGGCGATTCACTCGCTCCCTGCCTCCGTGGACGATGCGCGGGGCGTCGACTGGCTGGAGTACCTGTTGGTTATGGAGCCCGACCCGGAGCACGTCGAAAGCACGGTGACCTGGCTCATTCAAGAGACGGCCATGGGCCTGATGGAGCCGCGGCGAATCCATCTTCGGGCCGCGTTGCAAGAACTCGTCATGAATGCGGTCGAGCACGGCTGCCTCGAACTCCGATATCGTGAAAAGCTCGAAGCCGTGGCGAACGACCAGTATACCGAGCTGATCCATCAACGCCTGCAGGACGCCCGCTTACGGAACCGCCGGGTCACGATCCGTGCCGTCTACGATAAGCGACAACAGGTCTTGACATACCAGATTACCGACGAAGGGATAGGATTCAATTGGAAGTCGCGCGTGAATCAGAGTCTTGACGCTTGCCCTATCGGCGATGGCAGTGGACGAGGCATTTTTCTCGTGCGTTCGTTTTTTCCCGACATCATGTACAACGATAGGGGAAATGAGGTCATGTTCACAGTCTCCCTTGTGTGATGGAGGACAACGGGTGAATGGTCAATGGGTAATGGTAAATGGTGAATGGTCGGATTGGGGCGCGACCTGATGATTTCATAGCATTGACCATTCACCATTTGCCATTTAACATTCGAAAAATGGAGGTTCCATGGATACCACAAATCCCACCCGACCCAAATTGCGGATACCAAACG
>CAZGYZ010000017.1:0-18089 GCA_964530675.1 uncultured Nitrospira sp.
AGCTGGGCTATCGCGTGGATGTGGTGGCCAACGGTCAGGAAGCGCTTGATGCGCTCGCGCAGATTCCCTATGCCGCAGTTTTCATGGATTGCCAGATGCCGGATATGGACGGATTTGAGGCCACGCGCCTCATTCGCGAACGCGAACAGGCGCGCGGGAATGTGGAATGTGGAATGAACAATGATGAATTTAACATTCCTCATTCCTCACTCCACACTTCTCATTCCCGCCGACTGCCTGTTATTGCCATGATGGCCAATGCGATGGAGGAAGATCGGAAGAGGTGTCTCGCTGCGGGAATGGATGACTATATCAGCAAACCCGTCACGGCCAACGCGCTTCGAGAGGCGCTTGCCCGCTGGGTTCCGCCGGCCTCAAGGGTGAAGGATGAAAAGGCTGAAGGGATTCAGGCTGAAGGGGTGCAGGGGTGCAGGCTGAAGGGGTAAAGGCTGAAGTATTCGGAGCTTCGTTCTCTGACCTCTGGCCTTCAGCCTGAATCCCTTCAGCCTTACGGGGTTTTCACGCTGCATGTTTTCTGATGTTGTGTTGGAGCCTGCTGCGCTTTTCAAAAAGCTGAACGAGGCGGAGTACCGCTTTTTCAAGCTGCGTATAGATCACCGGGCCCTCACCCAGCGTACCGAGTCTTCCAAACGCCTCCAATTGTCCAGCGTACAACACCACCTCCGAGGCGCAGAGATTTCCGGCAGTCCCTTTCAGCGCATGAGCGGCCTGCTCGACGGCTTGTTGATCTCGGTTAGCCAAGGCTGCGCGGATCGCCTCCAACATGGCGTGGTAGCGTTGAAGAAACAGCTCAACCAGGTCTTCCAATAGTGCGGTGTCGCCTCCGATGTTTCGTAACATCGCAGGCGCGTCAAAGATGACCGGGAGAACCTCAGCGTCTATTCCATCGGTGCTGTGTTTTGCATTGTCGGTCGGTGTAGCCTGCGGATGGATGGGCGCAGCAATCCATCGATCGAGGGCTCCCTTGAGGTTTTCCTTCCGGATGGGCTTCGTCAAATAATCGTTCATACCGGCTGCGAGGCAACGTTCTCGATCCCCGCTCATGGCATTGGCCGTCAATGCGACGATAGGGATGTGTCGGGGATGATGAATGTTGAGTGTGGAATGAGGAATGGAGGGCTCGCGCGCCTGTTCGCGTTCGCGAATGAGGCGCGTGGCTTCTAATCCATCGAGGAGCGGCATTTGGCAGTCCATCAGAACCATGGCATAGGAGCTTCGGGCTAATGCCGCCATGGCTTCGCGGCCGTTTTCCACGACATCCGCTTGATAGCCGAGCTTCTCCAGCAGACGAACGGTCAGTTTCTGATTGATAAGATTGTCTTCAGCCACCAGGATTCTTGGCGCCGACTCTATTTCTGAGAGAGTGTGCCGTGTGATGAGGGGCAGTGCAGGCGCCGCAACGGCTGTCAGCGTCCTTTCCCCCGTGATCCCCGGCAAACCCAGAACGGTTCTCAAACAGTTCGAGAGTTGATCGTGGCGGATGGGCTTGGTGAGATAGGCGAGGAATCCGACTTGGCGTGCCAGTTCTGCATGCCCTCGCTGAATGAGTGAGGTGAGGATGATAAGACGGACGAGAGATCCGACAGGGTGAACCTTTAGCTCCTTAGCGAGTTGTAATCCATCCTTACCCGGCATCAACATATCGACGATGGCCACGTCGTACGATACACCCTTTTTCGCTTGCTGTTCGATCAGCGTGATGGCTGAAGCGGCATCCGGGACTTGATCGTCGAGCATGCCCCATCCCGTGACGAGATGATGGAGAATGATTCTGTTCGATTCATTGTCGTCTACGATCAGGACGCGCCGTCCGGTCAACTCAGCCGACGGCATGATGGCCAAGGGAGACTTCGTTTGTTTAGTGAAATGGGCGGTACACCAGAAGGTGCTGCCAAGTCCCGGCTGACTGGTGATGCCGACGTTGCCGCCCATTTGCTCGATGAGCTGCTTTGAGATCGCGAGCCCCAGACCGGTTCCCCCATAATTGCGTGAAGTGGAACTGTCTGCCTGGGTAAAGGGTGTGAACAGTCGAGCTTGCACCTCCGGAGCGATGCCGATTCCACTATCGGTGACTTCGAATCTGACGACCACCGCATCGACCAGATCCTTCTCAAGGAAGGCTTGAACCGTTACGTCTCCCTGTTTGGTAAACTTGATCGCATTGCCGACGAAGTTCGTGAGAATTTGACGAAGCCGCCCAGGATCGCCGCGCAGACCGGTCGGTACGGCAGCATGCACCAGGCCGGTGATTTCCAGCCCTTTCTTTTGCGCTTGTTCCGCGAATTGACCCAAGACATCTTCCACGGTCGTACGAAGGTTGAAGTCGATGCACTCCAACTCCAGTTTGCCGGCTTCGATCTTGCCGTATTCAAGAATGTCGTTGATCAAGCCCAGCAAGGCCTCGCCGCATTGCCGAATGGGTTCGATATAGGACTGTTGTTCTTCCGAGGGCTCCGTATCCATCAGTAAGTCCGTCATCCCGATGACTCCGTTCATCGGCGTCCGCAACTCATGGCTCACGGTTGCCAGGAACGACGTCTTCACGCGAGCGGCAGTCTGCGCTTCCTGGAGCGCCTGATCCAATTGGCAATTGCTGTTCTGAAGATGTTCCGCCGACCGGCGCAGCTCCTCTTGGGCTGCCGTGACGTCCGTCATATCTACTGCATAGCACCGAACCAATCGATGCGAAGGGACTGGGCAGAAAATCCACGTGAAGCTGGCCTGTGCTAAGCGGACCTCTTGCCCCCGTATCTCTTCTCCTGTCTCGATGCAGCGTTGAACAAGTTGCACCAGCTCGCCAGGGCAGACGGAGGGAAATCCTCCGGCAGCATATCCAAACCGCTGCAGCAATTGTGTCATCGCAGGGTTCGCATAGACAAGATTCGCATCGGAGTCCAATTCGATAATGGGGGAAGGACTTTCTTCTGCGACGCGCGCCAGTCGGTCACGATCTTGCTGCAACTCGCTCTCGTAAGTCAGGTCACGGAGCGTCAACACTCCGCCGGGATCATCTTCTACATCCAGCGGGACATAGGTCCATTCGATCTGGTGCGATTCGTCGGTGTGGTCTTTGAGCATCGCGCGGGCTGATTGTATGGGCCGGTGATCGGAAAGGGACGCTTGAATAAGCGTCGCGATGGTGTGACCGGCCGTTTCGGGCTGCTGGAGCAGTATTTCTCGCAGAAGTTTTGACGTGCAATACTCTGCTGAATGTCCCACCAGACGAGCGGCTTCCCTGTTCATGGACAGGACGCGAAGTTGGCTATCGAGCAGCAGGAACCCTATCGGGAGTGTATCCAGGACCGCGGGGCTCATCCGGCTATGGAATGTAGACGAACTCGAAGAATGGGATGCCGTAGCGCGATTTATTGGTTTCTGTTTCATCAGGCTGCCTCTTCGTGGATGCCGTCAAGAAACATGGCTACATTCACGCGCTCATCGAGGGGGTTCAGCACTTTCGTGATGGCCCGTACTGTAGCCCCTGGCGCCTGGGTTCCAAGATCGATGCGAATCGGCGTGGGATAGGATCCCCCCTGCGGTCCTGTGATCACTTTTACGACCGGTTTGAGCCGTTGGGTAGGATTCATCCCTACGACCACCGCCTGTTCTGCCGTGTTCAACAGGACCAGACTACCGATCGGATATACGCCCAGACTGCCGATCATGGACTGGATCAAATCCTTTGGGTATTGTCCGGTATCCCCAAGGCGGAACAATTCTCGAATGGCATCGTGCGGGAGCATCCCCGGACGGCCTCCACGGCGACTCACCATGCCGTCATAGACATCAACCAAGCCGACCAGTTGCGCCAGGACCGAGAGAGAGTCTCCCGTGAGTCTGTGCGGGAATCCGCTCCCATTGCTGCACTCATGATGTTCCACGACAATCCGGACGACCGCGTCCCGTTCCTCCTTGGCATCCAGTAAGATCGCCAGCCCCAGCTCAGGATGCTGCTGCATCGTTGCGCGCTCTTGCTCGGTGATGCGCTGGCCTCTGCGGTACAGGTTCCGCGGCAACCGGACATAGCCGATGTCGTGCAGCAAGGCGCCGGCGCCGAGCGCGTCCAGGTCTCCCTCCGCAATTCCATAGTCATGCGCCACAATGAGTGAGAGGGTGCAGACATCGAGCGCGTGGGAGGCCAATGTGCGGTCGAACCGTTTCATCTTTTGGAGAGAGAGGAGACTGAGCATGGAAGCGCCATCGTCCAGCACACGCGAGAGTATATTCCCGACGACTGTTCGCAGGGTATCCGGCCGAGGGACGGTTCCCGCCTCTAACTCTTCAAACATACGTTCCATCGAACAGACTGCTTCTCTGTAGGTTTCTTGGGCAGCCGCTGCCTGTTCCCGCGTCGTCGATGCCCTCGGCACGTCTTCCTGCGTGACAGGCGGTAGCGGTTGTGCGGCGTTCATTTTTACGCTGGCGGCAGGCAGGGGAGCTTGTTCTGGTGAAGGTGGCTGCACCGCATGGTTCGGCTGAGGGGCGGCGGTTGCTTCCCGCTTGTTCAACGGCGGCTTGTCCTTCTGTGTGCCAGGCGACTGCGGTTGCGTTTCTCTGACCTCCACGGAGGCAGGGCTCTGCGGAGCCTTTTCTGGCGAGGCAGGCTTTCCTGTGAGGTTCGGCTGAAGGGCGGCAGCTGTGCCCTGTGTGTTCGACGTCGGAGGCGCGTCTCCTGGCGGATTCGGCTCCGCATCAAGGCCTTGGCTGGGGTCTATCCTCAGTTCTCTGATCCCATGCTGTCGGAGCAGGGCGATGTCTTTTGTATCGCGGATGAGACGCTTATGGGTAAGGAAGGGGGTCCGATACCAAGGCTGGTCCATTCCAACGATGAACATTCCCGGTTTGAGTTGGTCAATCGTAATCGTTTTCACGTGTTTCATTGTTGATGCCTAGGCCCTCGAAGTGTTGAGCCACAGGGAAGTTCTGAGTTTTGAGTTCTGGGCTCTGAGTTATCCGGACACGCTCAAAGAGGAGTTTTGAGTTAGTCCCGTCATCGCCAATTGTCACTCTCAACTCAGCACTCAGCACTGCTTCACCCGCCTCACCTACCCTCTTCTATCGGGTTATATCGAACTGAACTTAAGATTAGCGAGACAGGCGAGACTGGCGGGAAAAGCGCGACAGGCTCGACACGAAGTTCGAAGTTCCGGGTTCGAAGTTGCGAAAACCTCGAACTTTGGACCTCGAACCGTCGTCCGTCTTACCCGTGAGGATATGAAACGGCTTCCAGTAAGCCGGCTAGACATTCCCTCTCAAGATTCCCCCTTCGACACCGATAGAGTCCATCAGGGCCTGTTGGTGTTCGATGCACGAATCAGGGATGCAGGCTGAAGGGGTGCAGGCTGCACTCTGAAGGCCGAAGGCTGAAGGGGTTCAGGCTGAAGGTCGGAGAGCAGAGCACTTCAGCCTTCAATCTTCGCCTGAACCCCTGAACCCCTTCAGCCTATCTACCTGAGTCGTAACAATGCGTAAACGAATTTCCATCGATCAGCTGACAGTCGGCATGAAGGTTGAGAAACTCGATCGGTCTTGGCTGGCTACGCCTTTTTTGCGGCATCGATTTACGATCACGTCCTCAGAGCAAATCACGCAATTGCGCAGCAGCGGTGTTCAACAGCTTGATGTCGAGACTGACGACGCCTGCCAGGATCCCGGCTCGTGCGCGTTGGCTATACCGGTGAAGGCTGAAACCTTTCAGCCGATAGCTCCTACCCCGGAGCCTGAATCGCCGGCCATTCCCTTTACCGAAGAGCTGCCGGCAGCAAAACAAACCTACAGAGCCGCAAAATTAGTCATTCAACAAGCCATGGAAGATGTCCGGATGGGCCGCGCGCTGAATATGGAGGCGGTCAGTGAAGTGGTCGAGCGCATGGCTGACAGCATCCTGCGTAGCCCCGACGCGCTTACCAGTCTGACACGCCTCAAAAATTTCGACGAATACACCTTTTTCCACTCCGTCAACACGTCTGCCCTGGCACTATCGGTCGGGAGACATCTTGGGTATGAGCGGACGCCGTTGCTGCAGCTGGGAACCGGGATGCTGCTGCACGATATCGGGAAAACGCTGATTCCGATCGCGATCCTGAACAAGCCGGGGCGCTATGAGGCCCATGAGTTCGAGATCATGAAGCAACATGT
The DNA here is from genome assembly GCA_964530675.1 of uncultured Nitrospira sp. Lineage (GTDB taxonomy): Bacteria > Nitrospirota > Nitrospiria > Nitrospirales > Nitrospiraceae > Palsa-1315. The sequence goes on from CAZGYZ010000017.1 coordinate 6,160, forward strand.
CCTGCGCGGCGCAGAGATATTGTCGAGTACCACCGGTCTCACCGATATGTTTCTGAAGCCCACATTGGAGCATCATGAGCGCGTTGACGGGACGGGCTATCCCCATCACCGATCCAAAATAGACCTCAGTCAGTTCGGTCTCATTGCCGCCATTGTGGATATCTACGATGCCGTGACGAGCGACCGTTGTTATCACAAAGGTAAAACACCCCACGATACACTTCAGTTTCTCTATCAATTGGGGACTCAGGGCCACGTGGACGGGACGTTGGTCCAGCGGTTCGTACAGGTTGTAGGGGTCTATCCCGTCGGTTCATGTGTCTCGCTCAGTACGGGGGAGACGGCGATCGTCAAGCAATTCAATCACGAGGCTCCAATTAGGCCCCTGGTCGTGCTGGTCACGGATGAAGCCGGGCGCCGGCGCTCCACTCCTCTCGACCTCGATCTCGCGACGCAGCGTCGCCGGCCGGAACAGACGATCCGGTCGATCCTTGATCCAAGCGTCTTGGGAATCAACCCTCGCATCTATCTCGATAAGGAAGCTGCATGATGGAAGCAGAACATGCCCCCGCACATTCGTCGATTCTCAAAGTCGGATTACCGCTTCAGATGGTCATTGGAGCTGGTCACGACAAAGTGAATTGTGGGTCTACATTACTGGGTTGGAAAGAGCGGGCCTGGCTGATTTGCGAATGGCCGTTTCATTTCGGGCAAGCGGTTCCGTGCGAAACGGGAACTCCTTGTCTCGTCCGCTCGATGGTGGCCGGCAAGCTCGTCGCATACCCAAGCGAAGTCCGCATGACACAGATGGCTCCGCTTCCACTTCTCTATCTCAAATTTCCCAGCAGAACTGAAGAAATCCATCTCCGTAAGGATACGCGTGTCGCCAGCAATGAGCCGTTACTCTTGATGAAAGGCGTACCAGGAGACGCGACGCTTGCCCTGCGGGAAGGGTCTGTTCCCATCGGCGGTTTACTACAAGATATCAGCCTGTCGGGATGCCAAATCATTCTACAGAGGCCGGGTGCGGACGTCGTACTGGGTTCCACGGTCTATTTAGAATTCGAATTGATCGGGGTCGGCCACGTTACGCATCTCGCCGGCACGATCAAGAATGTAACAGAACGTGACGGCGCGCTCTCACTTGGAATTGAGTTCCGTTTTAACGGGAAAGAGGTCATCGAATACCGCGGGTGGGGCGGAACGGTCCAGAAGTCCATTGAGTATGCCGTGATACAGCGGCATACCGATTGGGGGTTCTTGGCACCGGCGTCAGAACCGTGACGGAGTTGTCACGACTCAGGGATTCAGGCTGAAGGCTTTTAGGCCGAAGGCCGGAGTTCCGAATACTTCAGCCTGAACACCTTCAGCCTATCTACCTGAGTAGTTACGACTGATTTACCGAGCACCAGGCAATTCTTGCCTGCATCAGAGGAAGACCGTTCTCAAGTTTATTTGGTTTATCTCGTTTGTTTAATCGAACGAACCTAACCAGTTGAACCAAATCAACCAGATCAACCACTCTCGCTTGTCCCGCCAGTCTCGCCTGTCTCGCGCAGCCACAAGTGGTCTAAGCCTTGCACTAGTTCGAGTCGTACTGTGATTTAAGGAGAGGACGCACCGATGCTTCAACACCCGACAAAGCCTCTGCGCCACGTCATCATTACGGGTGGAGCCGGTTTCATCGGCTCACAGCTCAGTGCGCGCCTCATCAAGGGGAAAACGCGCGTCACTATATTAACGCGGAATCCGTCGGCGTCGCGGGCAACATCGCTTGCTCAACAGGGATGCAAGGTCGTGGCCTGCGATCTTGCCGACGAGCAGCGCATCCCGCAGCCGGATATTCTCGACCCGGCCGACGCCATGTTCCACTTTGCCGCAGACGTATCTGTCAGTAGCCCCACGCTCCGGGCTGCGAATGTCGACGGCACCAGCCGCGCCTTAGCTCTAGCGGATGCGTTGGCGATTCCCTATGTCGTGTATGCGAGCAGTATTGAGGCGCAGGGGCTCGGATCGGATCACGAAATTCCTCTTCGGGAAGACATGGCGTGCCGTCCGGTTTCGGACTACGGACAGTCGAAAGTGCAGGCCGAAGAGCTCGTGACCAAGTGGGGATCGTTGCCGGGCCATCGGGCGCTGGTGCTTCGTATCGGCAACATCTATGGCCCCGGGAGCGCCTGGTTTCTCCATCCTTCCCTGTTGGCTTTGCTGGGAGCTACGCCGATCCGGGCTATCTGGGCAAAGCTTCGACATCGTCTGTTTCAGCCGCTCTTCATCGACGATCTGGTTGAAGGTATTTCTCGAGCTGTCGATCGTCGGCTTGCCGGCACCTACAACATGACAGGGGAAGAGCAGGTCACGATCGAGGGCTATCTAGCCACACTGGCAAGCCTGACGCAATTGACAGACCGCGTTCAATTGATGAGGACACCCGTAGAGCTATCCGGCCGATCGCATTCCATCGCGCCGGACTTTGCCTATGTGTTGATGGGCACTCAGGAACGCTGCCACCGCTCCTACGACAACAGCAGGCTTCGCGCAGAGATCGGCCCCTACACTCGCTGGTCTCTGTCTCGTGGTCTCGCCGCGACTCTCAAGTGGTACGACACAAGCGGCCAGCTGCCGGCTCTCCTAGCTGCATTGCGACGACAACCGGGAGCCATGACATGCATGTAACCATGATTTTCCCTGGGATCGCACTGCCGGGGTTCGATAGTTTCGGGAAGAAACCGACCATCGATGCCAATTTCATCGACCATGGCCTGGCGTCGCTCAGCGCAGCGGCCAAGGCCTCCGGCCATACGGTCGATCTGATCGATCTCCGCAGATTGCGAGACTGGACTCATTTTCGCGAAGAGATCCGGCGGCGAACCACGAAAGTCTGGGCCTTCACCTCATGGAGTCTCCATTATCCCGATGTCGTCCGTGCGATCAGGATTCTCAAGGAAGAGAGGGAAGATGCCGTCGTCGTACTCGGCGGTGTCCATGCCACGATCAAGACACAGCAAGTGACCGCGAACCGGCTTATCGACCACATCATTACGCAAGAGGGTGAGATCAGCTTCGTCAAATTGCTCGGCACACTCGCGGCGGGGAAGCAAGCAGACCGCCTCATTGTCGGCGAAGGTCCGGTACTGGATGAGATCCCCTGGGTGGACCGCGATCTCTTCGATATGAGCGGCGAATTGGCCACGCCGATGGTGCCGGGTATGCCGACACCGTTTGTCACGACCAATGCCGGACGAGGCTGCCCGTTCAAATGCAACTTTTGTCAGCCGGCCGAACGGGCCGTATTCGGCAATCGGGTCAAGATGCGGAGCCAGGAAAACGTGATCGGCGAGCTGCGATATCTGAAAGATCGTTTCAAGTTCAACAGTTGGATGGCGCATGACGATCTGTTCTTCATCAATCACCGCTGGAGCCGTGAATTCTGTGTCCAGTATAAGGCTGCGGGCTTTACGGAGCCCTACATCTGTCAGATGCGCGCCGATCTGATGTGCCGGTATCCGGACGTCGTCAAGCAGATGGCCGAGTCCGGACTGGCATGGGCGATGATCGGGTTCGAAAGCGGGAGCCAACGTATTCTCGATCTGTTCGAGAAAGAAACCACGGTCGAGGAAAATCTGAAGGCGGCTGCCATCTGCAAAGAATACGGCATCAAGGTCTGGGCCAATGTCATGTTCGGCGCGCCGACGGAAACCAGAGCAGAAGTGATGGAGACCGTCCGTATGGTCTGGAAAATCAAGCCGGACCATCTCAGCAGCAGTTACTTTACCCCTACACCAGGCAGCGGTATGGCAGAGGAAGTGGAAAAGAAGGGGTTGACGATGGTGGACCCGTTCAATGGATCCAACCGGACTCCGAACGAAGCCAAGATGAAAGACACGGATTACGAATGGCTGACCAAGGCCATCGCCCTTGCGTATGACGGTGGATCGGAAGAACGACTGATCGCGCTCGGTCAGCTTCCCACGCAATCACTGGAGAAAGCATGCGTATTGCACTGATCAATAGCCCCTCCCTTTCGGTCCGTCCGGTCAGCCGCAGCATGGCGGGTGGTCTCGGTTTCGACGGCAGCGAGGGTATGTTGCTGCCCCCCCTGGACCTGGCCATCATGGCTGCCACCTTGCGTCAGACAGGCGAATGGGTCGATCTGATCGATGCCGACCCACTGGGTTTGGACGCAACCGCGGTCTACGCCAGATTGGAAGGCCAGCAATGGGGCTTCATCGTTGGAACGGTGTCGCTCCCGACCTTGGAGCAAGACGCTGCATTCCTCGCGGAACTTCGACGTCGACACCCGGCGGCGCGAATAGCCGGAAAGACTCTGGTGCGGGACCATGCGGTGTTGAAGGCGCTCCTAGGGAAAAGCGCCGCCGATCTGGTGATCCATGGCGAAGCAGACCTCACGATCACCGATATTGCCTACGGTCGAAGCAGAGCCGGCACGGCCTGGCTCGAAGCCGGTGCACAGGATACTGGACCATCGTTCCGATTCGATGAAGGATCGCCGGTTGAAGATCTCAATCAGCTGCCCATTCCTGCCCGTGAGCTTCTTCCCAACGAGCGCTATATCTATCCCTTGCTCGGCACTCCCGTCGCGACATTGCAAACCAGCCGTGGCTGTCCCTATCCCTGCGGGTACTATTGTCCGTATCCGTTGGTTGAGGGGGTCAAATGGCGATCACAGACTCCTGAGCGAATCTTTGCCGAGTTGAAAGAGGTCGTCGAACGGCAGGGCATCACCAAGGTTTATTTCCGCGATGCGACCTTCACGCTCAACCAGGAACGGGTTGCCAGGCTCTGCGATTTGATTATTGCCGCCGGTTGGCCGATCGAATGGGTCTGCGAAACGCGAGTCGATTGTCTCAGCGATATATTGCTGGAGAAGATGCGCGCCGCCGGCTGCGTCGGTCTGCTCGTCGGAGTGGAAACGGGCGACGAACAGGTCATGCATCTGCGAGAAGGGAAAAAGGGGCTGACCATCCCGATGCTGGAGCATCTGCGAGAAAAGACCTTCCAGCTTGGTATTCGTCTTCACTTCCTCCTCATCGTCGGCCTCCCGCAAGAGACCCGTGAATCCCTTGTCGCCACCTACGACCTGATTCAGCGGTACAAGCCGGACACGATCGGCGTCACGATCATTACGCCCTATCCCGGCACACCCCTTCATACGGAAGGCCTCCGCGAAGGCTGGATCGATTCACAGCAATGGAAAGATTATGGCGGCCACCAGATTCCCATGCATACGCCCAACCTCACCAGGGCGGATATGGAGGCAGGCAAACAGTTCCTGGAAGAAGGCTTCGCGCTACTACAGAGGCGGCAAGTCGGAGGCCATTCCCAGCCCTTGGAGGCCATGGCGCAGCAACATTATGAACGGCTGTTGCGGTGGGCCTATCGCCTAGATGGACCAGTTGCGCAACTGCGAAATCTGCTCGCGCTGGCGCCGTCGGCACCACCGCTGCCTCAGCCAATCAAACAGCAGCCATCTGTGGCCTACGCTCCAATGAGGACTCCTTCACCCGCGCGGTTCGCCTTGTCGGTCGTCATCCCGACCTATAACCGGCGTGCCATCTTACGGAAGACACTGCTCGCCTTGATGTCCCAGACCTTGGCGCCTGAGAAGTTTGAAGTGATTGTCGTGGATGACGGATCTGCAGACGACACAGTCTCGATGGTCGGGCAGTTCAACCCCTCATTCGGCCTCCGCGTCCTCGCGGCGAAACATGCCGGTGCCAATGCGGCCCGCAATCTCGGGATTCAAGCGGCTCAAGGAAACGTAATCCTCATCACCGGCGACGATATGATCCCGGAGCCGTCGTTTCTTGAGGCCCATGCCACGTTCCACGAACGTCACCCAAGCGAACTGGATGCCATGTTGGGCTTCATCGATTGGTCGCCTGAAATCACCGTCACGCCGTTCATGAAGTTCATTGTCTCGCCGGAAGGGGGCCAGCAGTTCTCGTTTCATGAAGTGCGGGAAGGAAAGGCCGACTTTCGGCTCTTCTATACCAGCAACCTGTCAATCAAGCGGGATCTGTTGCTCAAACAGCCGGTTCTCTTCGACCAAGACTTTACCTATCCCGCCTATGACGACGTGGAGTTGGGATATCGCTTGAGCGCGCAAGGTCTACAGCTGCATTACAACGCCATGGCAGTGACCTCTCACTATCATGAGATCTCCCTGGCTGGATTCGTCCAGCGGCAGCGCAAGGCCGGGCACATGGCCGTCGTGCTGGCGCGTAAACATCCTGAGTTGGGCCGTACCCATCTCCATATCGATAATGCGCTCAAAGTCCGCGACACTCTTGGTGAAGATCGGATCACGCGACTGCTTCAGGTAGCACGAGAGCTGGAAAAGCCTGATCTTCGGCAATTGGCGCTGATCCGATCCGGCGCAGAACGGTTCGACCGAACCTATCTCAAGCATGTGCTGCATCCCATCTATCAGACACTTTTACAATCCGCCTATGCCTGGGGCGTCTGCGAAGCCGTCGACCAGGGTGTAGGGTCCATCCCGTCTGCCACAGCAAGCAGGCCGTCGCGTTTTCGTTTCAAGGCGTCGATCATCATTCCCGTATTCAACAAATTCGATTTGACCAGCCAATGCCTCACCACGTTGGCGGCAGTTACCACGATGCCGGAATATGAGGTCATCGTGGTGGACAATGCTTCAACTGATGGCACAGCAGAGTTTCTTGCTTCGCTGGGAGGAGACGTCCAGGTCATCCGGAATCCGGAGAACTACGGTTTTGCCGTCGCCTGTAACCAGGGAGCCAAAGCTGCGAGCGGAGAGTTCCTCCTGTTCCTGAACAACGACACCATACCGACTGAGGGTTGGTTGAATGCCCTGGTGGATGAGGTCGAGCGTCACCCCGACGTCGCGGTGGTCGGCAGCAAGTTGTTGTATGAAGACGGCACCATTCAGCATGCGGGCGTGGCATTCTCACGAATTGTGTTCACGCCCTATCATATCTATCAGAAGTTTCCGGCTGACGCGCCTATGGTCAATCGGCGGCGCGAGTTTCAATGTGTCACCGCAGCCTGCATGCTGGTGCGGCGAGAGGTGTTCGAGCAGGTCGGCCGATTCGACGAAGGTTTTAAGAATGGATTCGAAGATGTCGATCTGTGTTTGAAAATCCGTGAGCGAGGGTGGCGCATCGTGTATCGCCCGGACAGTGTCGTCTACCATTTGGAAAGCCAAACGCCGGGACGAAAAATACACGATACAGACAATGGGCGGCGGCTGCGTGAGAAATGGGCGCACAAGTGGTGGATTCCGGACGAAGACTTGCTGTACCTGTCGGATGGGCTCGCCTGCCATGTCCGTACAGAGCAGGGTATGCTCTGCAATCAGCTTGAGCCACTGGCGTCGGTAGCCGATCGGACGGCGTGGCAGCTTGTGGCTGATACTCAGTCTGCCGCGCAGAGCCAAGACTTTGCGCGGGTCAAGACGACATTGAATAATGCCGATCAGTGGCCGAACGATGTGTGGGTGCTTCGATGGGCAGCATGGGTGTGCAGATGGATCAATGCGCCGGCCCTGGCGCTTTCGTTTTGGAACCGCGTGCTGGCGATCGAACCAGACGAGGATGGCTACCACGAGTTGGCGAAGGATGCCCTTGAACAAGGCAAGCTTGAGGAGGCGGAATGCCGTCTTGCCGAGTTACGGAATCATAACCCGAAGCACGGAGGCGGGTGGCTGTTATCCGGTATTCTGGCGATGCAACGCCAGCGGTTTTCCGAGGCCAAGACCTCGTTCGAGCGGGCAGCCACCTATGGCGCGGATTCCCGCAAGGCGAAATTAGGACTCGGCATGGCAGCAATGGGGCTGGCCGACTCAGCCGGCGCCTGGGAACTGTTTCTCGTTGTGGCGACCGAACATCCTGACGATGCGGAAACGCTCCACTGGCTGCTGCGAGCCGGTACGGTGCTTCAACGGTGGGAGCAGCTGGAACCGGTGCTCAGCCAGTACGTCTCCAGAAATCCCGGCGACCTCAGTCTTCGGTTTGCGCTGGCAGGCGTGTTCCTCCGACTCAATCGCAGGGCGGATGCCCGTCGTGAACATGATTCGATCAGTCTGCTGGACCAGGCCTTTGACGGTCTCAGTGAATTGGCGAGCGCCATCGATGAGAGCGAACCGATGCTGACCGAGCATCATGCAGCATGATGAAGGAGCCACAGAACGCAGGCTGCTGATCCAACTCGCCAGACTGGGCGATCTGGTCCAGAGCTTGCCTGCCTTCGCCTCGCTTACAGCTCGCGATCCGCACAGGCCTCTCGATCTGCTCTGTCCTGCCCCGCTTGCGGACATCGCCCGGCTCTTTCCGGACGTGGGGCGTGTCTTACAGTGGAATGGGGAACAATGGCACGCATGGGCCGAGTCCTTCGCAGAAGAGTTTGCGCGATCGAGGTTGTGCGAAGTCGAGCAGTACCTCACCGAGTTGACGACCGAGCCCTATAAGATGGCCTACGTGCTGAACCATCACCCACGGGCAACTCTGGCAGGCACTCTGTTGGCCATAGAGGTTCAAGGCCCCAACCTGCGCGGGCCGTTGAACGAAGAGCTGTCGCCCTGGGCGTCGTATCTGCGCCACATCGCACAGACGCGGGGCTCCAATCGCATTCATCTCTCCGATACCTTCTGTGGATTGTGCGGAGTGACCCCTCCATCGGTTCCGCCCCACTTGCGACTTCCCTCGATCGATCTTCCTGGCGATCTGGCTGCGGTCGGTATCTCGGCAGGGCAATGGATCGCGGTAGTCGTAGGGGCAGGCGATGCGGATCGATCGATTCCCCAATCGGTCTGGATAGAATGGATCTCAACGCTGCTCGCTCACGATTCACCCTGCGCGGTCGTCCTGGTCGGGACCGAACGCGATCAGACTTCCGCCCTGGCGATTCAGGATGGGCTCTCGCCCATGATTGCAGGACGCCTTTGGGATGCCACCGGCCGCACGACCCTACCGCAACTCGCTACGATTTTGAAACGATGTCATTGGGCCGTTGGCGCCGACACTGGTCCGCTGCATCTGGCAGCGGCTGTCGGAACCAGTGCGATGGGGTTTTATTTCTCACGCGCGCGCGTGCATGAAACCGGACCCTATGGACAGGGCCACTGGGTGTGGCAAGCGGATTGCGCCCAGCCGGAGGCCTGGCCAATTCAAGCCAGCGTGAAGGTGATTCGAGAGTCCGCGACAGCGCTGGAACAAGAACCAGTCGAAGGGTGGTCCTTGTGGCAGTCTCACCATGACGAATGGGGCGCTATCTTCCGGCCAGTGGGCGACAGAGACCCACAAGAAGATCAGCGAGCCGCTGTGTGGCATCAATTAACAGAACAGCATTTATCGCTGCAAGGTATGCAATGAACTCTTTCGAAATCAATGTCAGCCGACTGGCACAGCGTGACCCAGCTCTGGCAGCGGCTATTCGCCAGAGTGAGGGAGGCACGCTGGAGATCGTGCCGGCACGCACCGGTATGATGTCGGCGCGCGCGAATGGACGTTGGATTCACAGCGCCTACGACCCCATAAAAGAAGCGCAGGCCTGGGCCGAGAGCCAGACCCATCAGGAGGGAGAGACGATCGTCGTCATCGGCGTCGGCTTGCTCTACCACATCGAGGCGTTGTGCGCACGGCTGCCTCGGACCGCGCCGATCGTCCTTGTCGTTCCCGATCTGAGCGTATTAGCCGATGCGGCAGCGGTTCGTACTTGGGGTGGTTGGATTGATCGGGTCTCCTGGGCTTGGGGCGCCACATCGGCGATCTCTGACCAGATCGCCGATGCCGGCCATCCACTACGACTCGTCACCTATGCCCCGGCTGCTGCATTACATGCGGACGACCATCGTGCCATTGAAACGGCCTTGCAGCGGAGGGTCGCGGCCCAGGCCGGCGGACAGTTGCGCATTGCCGTCGTGGGGCCGATCTATGGAGGCTCGCTGCCCATTACTCGGTATGTGGTCAGCGCGCTTGAATCGCTCGGACATGACGTACGCTGGCTCGATCATAGCGTCCATGCCACGAGTTATCAGCAACTGGAATTGCTCAAGAACTCGCAACATCGGTTGGCCTTGCAGAGTAAATATGCGGAGATGCTGAGCCGGGTCACGATGGCCCAGTTGGCAGAAGATCCGCCAGATCTGGTGCTGTCGCTTGCACAGGCGCCATTAATTCTTCCGGCGTTGGAGCATCTCCGGCGCAAAAAATTTCTGACGGCGATGTGGTTCGTCGAAAACTACCGGCATCTGACCTATTGGCAACAGTTGGCGGCGGGCTACGATTTTTGGTTCGTGATTCAGCAGGAACCTTGCATTGCAGCGCTCAAACGGGCCGGGGCGAAGGACGTGCGCTACCTGCCCATGGCGGCCGATCCCTCCCTGCACCGGCCCTTGGAATTGACCAAGGAAGAACGAGAAGAGTACGGATCGGATGTCTCGTTCGTCGGCGCAGGCTATGCCAACCGCCGTGAGATCTTTCCCAGACTCGTCGGGCAAGGCTGGAGATTCAAGCTCTGGGGCAACGAATGGGATGGTGCGACCGACTTGACCTCCGTGCTTCAACGCAACGGCGCTCGGGTCGATACCGACACCTGCCTGAAAGTATTTAACGCGAGTGCCGTAAACCTCAACCTGCATTCTTGGGCCGGGACCGGACTCGATCCTGACGGGGATTTTGTAAATCCACGTACCTTCGAACTGGCCGCGTGCGGAGCCTTTCAGCTTGCTGACCGTCGGTCGCTGATGCCGGATCTCTTCGCCGAGAATGAAATCGCTACCCTGTCGTCGCCAGAGGCGCTCCCAGCCGAAATCACCCGCTGGCTTCACGAACCAGCGCAGCGCGTCGCCATGGCAGCGCAAGCCCGTCAGCGCGTGCTGGCCGAACATACTTATCAACACCGTATGCGCGACCTGCTGTCCCGGATCGGCGTCGCCAGCCCGGATCGTATCGGGTCAATTTTACGGGGAGACCGTCAGGCAGAAACGCTGGCCATAGCCGCAGCCGATCCTTTTCCATCTGTCGCGTCGGTCTTACGAACGTTTCCCTCCACTCAACGAGTGGAGCTGAAGCAGCTTGCAGCGCAGATCCGGTCACGCGGTCCTATGGGAACCCTGTCACGGGAAGATCTGATGCTGCTCATGTTGGATGAGTACCGGTCCGAGACGAAAGATTTGGTGTAGCTGCCCAGGTAGATAGGCTGAAGGGTTTTAGGCTGAAGGCCGAAGGTCAGAGTTCCGAGCACTTCAGCCTGAACCCCTTCAGCCTATCTACCTGAGCCGCGACGACTTGATATGACAAAACAAGTGCTCATCATCAACGTGACTCGCATGGGGGATCTGATTCAGACCGGTCCCTTGCTGTCCCGATTGCGCGAGGAATGGCCCGATGTTGCGATCGATCTGCTTGTCGATCGAAGTTTTGCGTCGGTGGCCTCTCTTCTTACCGGACTCCGGCAGGTCATCTGTTGCGACTTCACTCGATTACTCGATGACTGCCGTACGCAATCCAAGAGCCTTGTGACCCTCATGAGCGAGATGACCGCTTGGGCTGCGCCGCTACGAGCGACGGGATACGATCGCATCGTCAATCTCACTTTCAATCGCCAGACCGGTTTACTCGCGTCGTACATCGGCTCGCCGGATTTACGGGGGATTACGGCAGGGCCGGACGGTAGCCCCATCGTGCAGAATCCCTGGCTGTCCTACTTCACGGATCTGCATCGGCATCGACGTTTCAACCGGTTCAATTTGGTGGATCTCTATGCCATGGGCGGGAGCGGTCCCGGCTCCTTCTCGCCGCTGTCTGTCACAGTGCCGGCCGATGGTGGAGCCTGGGCAGAAGGGTTTCTTCGGTCTCCTGACCGGACCATCCATCATTGGATCGCCGTACAGGTCGGAGCCAGCGATGTCATGAAAGCCTGGAGGCCGG
>CAZGYZ010000018.1:0-17431 GCA_964530675.1 uncultured Nitrospira sp.
GGCAGGCGGCTTCGCAGAGGTCACAGCCGACACAACGTTCCTGGTGATCGTCGTAACGTAAGAGCGCGAGTGCCCCTCGGTGGGTGTCGGGAAGGGTTCGCTGCTCCCGTGGATACTGGAACGTGATGGGCTTGTGGAACATGTGCTTGAACGTCACCTTCATCGCATCCCAGATCTCATAGAACAACGCGGCTTGGAGGACTTGCTTTATCAGTACTGGAACACTCATGTGTGCTTCCTGCTCTCTCTTAGGCCTTTTCGATCGTCACGCGGGTCTGCTTAAACGTGGGAACTCCGGTCGTCGGATCAACCTGGACCGACATCAAGTCTTTCACCGGCGGCTCATTAAAATGTTCCGGGAAGAAACAGGTCTGCGGAGCGATGGATTGATCGGGCTGCGCCGCCAATTGCATTGAGCCGCGATCCGACGTGAGGCGCACCGTCGCCCCCTCACCCACGGCTAGCCGTTCCATATCTTGGGGATTCATCCTGAGCCGCCCTGTATTAGGGGCGATGGTGATGAGCCCGGGGGCATTGGTAGACAACTTACCGGAATGATACAGGACTTGTCCCAGTATCAAGGCGAAGGGCCGCTGGCCCTTGGAATCGGATGGAACGGAGGCTCGATAGCGAGATCCCACATCCTTGGTGTAGTCGTTTGAGAGATAGTGGTCCATTGCCGGCACAACTTTGCGTGGTTGTCCGAGGTTGTAGTACCCGGGCAGCAACTTCATAATCTCGGCTTGAATATCGTTCGAGGATTCATACCCCCATTGACAGTCCAGCGCGTTGGCCAGTGCCGTCATGATGTGCCAATCCGGCAAACTTTCTCCGATTGGATCGATGGCCTCGCGGACGCGCAGGACTCGGCCTTCCAGATTGGTGAAGGTGCCGTCCTTCTCCGCAGAGGTACAAGCCGGCAGCACCGCATGCGCCATGCGCGCCGTGTCGGTCAGGAACGGATCCTGGACGACGAGCAACTCGAGCCGATCCAGCGCGGCACGGACCTCCATCGATGCGGGCAACGTAGCCAGCGGGTTTTCTCCGATGACATAGAGGGCGCGGATTTGGCCGCTCCTGCAGCGATTGAGAATTTCGACGAGATCTGCTCCGGAGTTAGCCGCCGGGAGCGTGACGTCCCAGGCCTTGGCAAAACGGTCGCGAGCGGTTTGATCGCTGAATAAGGCTTGACCAGGGAGAAATTCCGGCGCGGCGCCCATGTCCACGGCCCCCTGCTCGTTCGGCTCTTCTGTGACTGTATTTACCCCGCAGCCTGGTTGGTCCAACTTGCCGGTGATCCAGGCGAGATCAATCAGTTTCAAGACATTCTGGTACCCATCAGGCCGGCGGACAATCCCTTCAGCGCAGAGGATGATGGATCGAGGCGCTTCGGCAAAGATTGCCACGGTGTCTTTCAACGATTCGACCGACATGCCGGTCTGCGAAGCCACCTGAGCCAGTGAGATGTGAGCCACAGAAGTCTTTAGGGCTTCGAAGGCCAAGGGGTATTTCTTGACACTGGTCTCGTCAATCAAGTCTAACTCCAGAGCGGCTTTCACGAGTCCGTCGATCACGAGTCCTTCCGTTCCCGGCGTGATCAGGACCGGATGGGATGCGAGCTTGGCCATGTTCGTGACAGCGGAATCGATGACCACCACTTGTGCCTTATAGACGCGAATTGCTTCTTTGATGCGCACAGCCGTGAGCGGGTTTGTTTCCGTGATGTTGGAGCCGATGAGAATCACGGCTTTGGCTTTGGTTAGGTCTTCCCAGTCGTTCGGGCTTCGCCCGATTCCCAAAGCGTGTCGGGAGGCATGGACAAAGTTCAGGTGGCCGTAGCGCGCACTGCTGTCGAACTGGTTGGTCTGGAACCCGGCGCGCATGAGTTTCTGAAAGAGATACAGTTCTTCGTTGGTGCAACGGGCGGTGATCAGGCCGGCGATCGCGTCTGGTCCGTGCTTGCGCCGGATTTCGGAGAGCCGATCAACTACCTGGTGCATGGTTTCGAGCCAGGGGGTTTCGACGAGCTGATTGCCTTTGCGAAGGAGAGGTTGCTTCAAACGTGCAGCGCTATCGATGTATTCGAACCCGAAACGCCCCCGCACGCAGAGCCCGCCGTGCCCCTTGGCTGTGTCGGCCCGGTCGCCCCATTTGTTTTTCCAGGACAGAGGTGAGGTCACGCGAACGACTTCCGCGTCTTTGGTCTCAAGGTACATCTGGCAGCCGTCCCCGCAATAGTTACAGGTCGTCGTGGTTTTCTTCATCTGCCACGGCTTGTACAAATATTTAGAGAATTTGTTCGTGATGGCGCCGACCGGGCAGACGGCAAGGCAGTCTCCGCAGAACTCGCAGGACAGTGCGAAATCTCCCTTCGGTACTACTTGATTGAATCCGCCCTTCTTCATGAATTGAAGTGCATCGATCATTAACACGTCTTTACAGACGTTGATGCATTCCGCGCAGGCGATGCAGCGGTTCATATTAAAGTCGAGCACCGGACTGCGTGTATCTTCCGGAATGAATTTCTGCTTCGCGTTGGCCAGGTTTGTGACCCCGTGCCGGAAGGCCATGTCTTGCAGTTCACAGTGGCCGTCGGCGTCGCAGACCGGGCAATCGAGCGGATGGACGGAGAGATGTTTTTCCACTGCCTTCTTACGGGCCTGGAAGAGTTCCTCTCCCTCGGTTTTGATGATCATGCCGGCCGCCGCTTTGGCGGTGCAGGAACGGACAGGCGCTTTCTTGCCTTCCTGCATGACCAAACACATGCCGCAGGAACCGAATGGATCGAAGGTATAGTGGTAGCACATGGCCGGGATGATCTTGCCCGTGCTCGATATCACGTCGTAGAGCGAGACCCCGCTCTTCGCCGTCACGGACTTCCCATCGATCGACAGTTCGATCGTGGCCGCTTCCACATCAGGGTTCGTTGCCGGCTTCAGTCCCATAGTGCCTCAATGTTGAATGGTGAATTGTGAATGTTGAATTGAAGAGCGGTCTCTCCATTCATCATTTAACATTCAGCATTCAAAATTCCCTTCTCAGCGGTCGCACTCCCCCATCACAATGTCGTAAGTCCCGAAGATCGTGACCGCGTCGGAGATCATATAGCCTCTGGACATATGGTCGAATGCGCCCATATGGATAAACGAGGGGGCGCGAATTTTCAAACGGTAGGGTTTCCCGCCGCCCGTGCTGACGATGTAGAATCCCAACTCTCCCTTGTGCGCTTCAGTCCCGCAATAGATCTCTCCCGGAGGGGCGTCGAAGCCCTGCGAGAAGAGCTTGAATTGCTGGATCATGGATTCCAGATTAGTAAAGACTCGTTGCTTCGGCGGCAGCGTGACGCTGGGAACATCAGCCATGATCGGGCCGTCCTGCATCTGCTCCAGGCATTGCCGGATGATTTTCACGCTCTCGTAGAGCTCCTGGACGCGGATCCAGTACCGATCGTAGGTGTCGCCGTTTTTGCCGAGCGGCACACTGAATTCGCATTTTGGATAGGCTGAATAGGGTTCGGCTTTGCGGAGGTCGTAGTCAACGCCCGAGCCGCGGAGTGTCGGCCCACTGAGACCGAAGCTCACGGCGTCTTCCGCCGAGATGATTGCCACTCCCTTGGTCCGTCCAACCCAAATCCGGTTCTTCTCCAGGAAGATCACATACTCGTCGATTTTTGGCGGGAAGTAGTCCAGAAACTGCTTCAGTTTATCGAGCAGTGAGGGCGTGAAGTCCCGCTCAACGCCGCCAATGCGATACCAACTGGTGGTGAGACGCGCGCCACAGAGCTCGTCAAACCAATCCATCAGAATTTCTCGATCACGGAAACAATAGAAAAAAACTGTCATAGCTCCGATATCGAGAGCCTGGGTGCCGAGCCAGAACTGATGGCCGATGATCCGTTGGACCTCCGCCACGATCGTACGCAGATACTCTGCGCGGTCCGGCACGGTGATATTCATGAGTTTTTCGACCGCGCGGCAATACGCGAAATTGTTGTACATCGCGCAGACATAATCGAGCCGGTCGGTATGGGGAATAAATTGGTGATACGTGCCGTCTTCCGCGAGCTTCTCCACGCCGCGATGGAGATATCCCAGCACGGGAGTAGATTTGATGAGGCGTTCTCCTTCCAATTCAAGGATCACTTTCAGCACCCCATGGGTGGCGGGATGCTGGGGGCCCATGTTGAGCAGGAGCTCCTCCGAGCGCAGGGTCGGGAGAGTCTCGCTCCCCGGATGGGCCGGATCGAGCTTGTAGACAGTTGTTCGTTGATCTTCAAAGGCCATTGTCTGTCTTACCGGGCCGTTTCGTCCAGGAACTCAAATGTGTCGCGCCAGCCCTTGCCGCGGAGCGGAAAATCTTTTCGCAACGGATAGCCTTCGGTATAATCATCCGGCAGGAGGATTCGGCGAAGATCTGGATGATTTCGGAAGCGGATTCCCATCATGTCGTAGACTTCGCGCTCCATGAAGTCCGCGCCCTTCCAGAGATCCGTTAGGGAATCCACAATGCAATCCGACTCCGGTACCCTGGTCTTGAGCCGGATGCGGTGATGTTTCCGGATCGAATAGAACTCGTACACGACTTCAAACCGTTCTTCGTCGTCGGGCCAGTCGACCGAACTCACGTGCACGATGTAGTCGAAGTCCATAGCCGGGTCGTCGTGAAGGAATTGTGCGATCTCATGGAGCCGATCCCGCATCACGGTTACCGCAAGCTCCCCGCGCCATTCGACGGCTTTGATGAGACCGGTGGCAAAATCTTCTTGGAGCCGGCTGGCCAGTTCCTGTATTAACATCGATTGAGACCTATATTTTAAGGCTGGGTTTGACCTGATCCGGCTGTTTTAGAAACACGCGTTTCAGCATGATTCGTTCTTGTAATTTGAGGATGCCGTCGAAGAGCGCTTCCGGTGTTGGAGGGCAACCAGGCACATAGATATCAACCGGCACAAAGCGGTCGACCCCTTGGACGACGCTATAACTGTCGTAGATATTTCCTGAGGTTGCGCAAGATCCCATGGCAATGACATATTTTGGTTCAGGCATCTGATCGTATAGTTTTCGGATGACGGGGGCCATCCTTCGGCAGACGGTACCAGCCACAATCATCAAATCAGACTGGCGCGGTGAGGCCCGGAACACACCAGCACCGTAGCGGTCCATATCGTACCGTGACGAGACGGCGGCGATCATTTCGATCGCGCAGCAGGCCAGGCCGAATGTCATGGGCCATAGTGACCCCTTGCGAGCCCAATTGACGGCCTTTTCCACTGTCGTGGTGACGATGTCCGGTGTGCCATCCTTATCATGTCGACCGATTTGGATCAGTCCCATTCCAGGGCTCCCTTACGCCAAGCATAGACATAGGCCACCAAAAACAATCCGATGAAGACCAGCATTTCAATCAACCCGATTAGCTCGATCTTGGTGAAGACTACGGCCCAAGGATACAGGAAGATGACCTCGATATCGAAAATCACGAAGAGCATCGCAAAAATATAGTATCGAACTGGGAAGGGCATCCGAGCATCCGAGAATGGCTCAGATCCGCATTCATAGACTGAGAGCTTCTCCGGCTCAGGATATTTCGGCTGGAGTAAAGAACTGACGACCAGCGTCCATATGCCGAACACGAGCGCTAAGACAATGAAAAACATAATCGGAAAGTATCTGGTCAGATACTCAAGAAGTAACTCAGAGCCGCTCATAGGGCTAACCTTTCAACAGCTTGAGATGCAAGGATAGCTGGAGTTTAGACTTTGGATTACAGGGATAGCAAGCGTTCAAAAGACCTGTGGAACCGACCCGAAAGTCCTAGGCTCTGTTTCGTTGAGATGCGTTGCCAGGGCGGCTTATTTATGAGGGGTTCTTCGCTCTATTGGGCGGAGTGGGTGACATGCTATCTGATGGCATGCGCAGATGGGAGGGTGAAAATTGGTCAATTTGATCCCACTCAAGCTCCAAGGCCGAGAAGGCCTTGGCTTTCTTGCGTCGGTGAATCTGAGTCTCGATGCGAGGGCGATCTTGGAGTTGGGCAATGCGAGTCGGGGACTTGTCAGGCAGCATGATATTGGTTTCCCTTCTGCGAGAAGTCACTTTCCGAGTCACCATACCATCGGTTGAATTAGCAGGTCAATGTGGACAAGGCCTCAATATTCTTGACAATGCAGGACTATTTGCTATGGTTGCTGACAGTAATACGTGCCCTACATGAAGGACAACCACCATGGTTAATTATTCAATGAAATGTGTCATCTCTCTCATGGGCTGGATCTTGGCCGCGCCACTCCTTCCTCTGGCCTGGGGGGCAGACGAATTCAACTCGGTCCGATTCGGAGATCCGGCTTTGGCCTATTCATCCGGCTCCATCCAGCGATCGACTCCCCAAGATGGATTTGTGAATGTGATCACCGGTGACAATCAGACCACTGGGGATCACATGATTTTGGGCAGCAGGGATATTCTGTACCTCCGACTGAAGAATCCCGGCGATGTCGCGCCTGGAGATCCTTTCACAATCTACAGACGATCGCACAAGGTATTCCATCCTATTACTGGTCAGTACATGGGGCATTTGGTCAATCGTCTCGCTGTGGTTGAGGTGATTGACGTTGACAAGGACCTGACCACTGTTCAGATCATACGGGCCTATGGGGCTGTATCGCCGGGTGATCCGGTGATGAAGTTCGTGCCTCCGACCGACGAGGGAGCAGCAGTTGACCAACCTTCCGCCGGCGATGTAGAGGGCAGGGTTGTGGAGTTTCAATCCAACATGGGAATCATGAATCTTGTGGCGCAAAGAAATGTCGTTTACCTGGACCGGGGGCGAGAAGACGGGATCAGGCCTGGGGATCGAATGGACGTGATTCGATCAGGAGGGAACCTTCCTCGACGGGTCGTGGGCGAATTGAAAATCCTTTCCATAGAAGATCGAACGGCCACGGCGCTGATCACAAAATCGATTTCCCGTATTCTGAAGGGCGATCGCTTCAGAGTGCAGGTTCATGCCCCTGTTTCTGAGGCCATGCCGATTTCTCAATCACCCCAACAGTCTCTGGATGTCTCCCCTGCTGTGGCTTCTTCTCAAAGCAAGTTCCAGGTTCAGAATGCCGCAGGTGAAACCCGAATCAGCCTTGGTGATTTGATGAAGCAGCTTCGGTTTGAGTCGGGGGAAGCCACGATCAAGTCCGAGGGCTATCAGGTTCTCGATGAGCTGATTGCGTATCTGCGGACCACTGCCGGCGATCGGCTGATTCGAGTCGAGGGCCATGCAGATAACATGGAAATCGGTCCTTCCCTGAAATCGACCTACCAGACGAACTGGGATTTGTCCAAAGCTCGGGCTGGGATCGTCCTCCGTTACTTGATTGAGAAGGGCGGGATCGATTCAGTGAAGCTGTCGTCAGTTGGCTATGGCGATACGAAGCCGATAGCCGGCAATGCGACTGAAGTGGGTCGGCAGAGGAATCGGCGTGTTGATATCGTGCTCTATTCGCCCGAGTCACCCAGTGACCAGTCTGGGCCAGCGGCGAAGCCGACTGAGACCGGCGCTAACGGCTACAGCTTGTCCCGCCTCAGCTCAGCGGAAAGCGGAGATTCGACCCTCGCAGTAGACCAGACGACCCTAGCCGTTCCAACTGGTTCGTCCAAGGTAAAGCCCCCATCCGCCTCCGAGGATCCAGGTTCGGCAACGATTCCGGCATCAGGCGGCCCGGGCAATTCAGATCAGAAGCCCGCTGCTCCAGTCGTTCCTCCACAGTAAATCCATCGAGTATCGTGCGAGGGTTGACGAGCCATCGTCAACCCTCACCGATTCCCCTTTGGAACGGTTCCGTTCTTTCTCCATCGTTGTTCCCCCTTTTCCCATGCTGCTACAATGCCGCATGATTTCGTCACTGGTAGGCCCTCCACGCACAGAGCCAGAGGTTCTGTTTGCAGATGTCATTGTCCCACGGCATCTGGCAGGCCCGTTCACCTACATTGTGCCCTTGTCGCTCCAACCCACGCTACGAATTGGACATCGAGTGCTCGTGCCCTTCGGGCGGTCAATTCTCCAAGGAGCTGTAATTGCCCTTTCCCAGGTTCTTCCTCAGGGCCTTGATCGGACACGCCTCAAGGAGATTTGCTCGTTGCTCTCGGAGGGGGCTGCAACAGATGTGTCCTCGAACCTATTCCAGCTCTCACGGCAAGTGGCCGAACAGTATGTCGCGCCATGGGGACAATGTCTTCGGCTGGTGTTGCCTCCGGCGTCCAAACCGCGGGCGCAGGTTAGCCACTACGAACTGACGGAACAAGGGCGAGTCGCACTTTCGGCTCGAGAGCTTTGCTCGGTGAAGGCGCGGGCACTTCTCACGCGTCTTGGGAAAAAACCGTCAGGACTCCGCCGGTCATCCCGCAGTCCTGGCCCTGCCGACTTATTGCACGATCTCAAGGCCCGTGGATGGGTAGCAGAGATCCAGGCCTTGCCATTGGCCACGATGGCGCCCTTCATCCAACCAAACAGACCGGCTAGCCAGGACGATTCAGACATCTCTGCATCGCTGACTCCTGACCCAACAATGTCTTGGGCGGAGCCACTGTTCGAGGCGCTAAAAGGCCCAGGATCCAAACAGGTTCTCGTGCAGGCTCCCTGGCCCGATCGATTGAAGCTGTTGCAACGGGCGATTCGCCTAGTGCTTGACCGTGGACAAACGGTCCTCATCATTGTTGGCGAAACAGAACGAGCTCAATGGGTTGCCGGGTTGATCCGCAATGATGAGGCGGGCATCTCCCCGGTCTGTTTCCATAGCGGTCTTTCAGACCAGCTGAAATCCGAGATGTGGGACCAGATTCATCGGCAGGCGGTTCGTGTGATCGTGGGGACCCGGTCGACCATTTTTCTTCCATTGACAGCAATTGGGGCAATTTGGGTCGAAGGAGAGGAGGATGCAGCGCTCAAAGAACCGCAAGAACCCCGCTACCATGCACGGGAAGTGGCTTGGTTGAGGGCGCAGGGCGAAAAGGCGGTGCTGGTGCTGAGTTCGCCCCATCCCTCGCTTGAAACCAAAGCAGCGGTGGAACAACGTGGAATCTTTTTACGTAACATCATGCCGTCCGATGCCCGGCCGAACGTACAGGTCGTTGAGTTACGTGATTATGGTCGCGGTACAGTGCTGAGCCAGCCGCTTGTTCAGGCTATCGGGCAGGCGATCGGTCGCCGGGCGGGTGTCCTGTTGTTTCTCAATCGGAAGGGCTATGCCGGTGCCCTCGTCTGCCTGGACTGTGGCCAGGTTCCCCGCTGTCCCGCCTGCCACGTAGCGTTGATGTATTCTCGGCAGGCAGCGCGCCTGTCCTGTTCCTACTGCGGAGACACTGCCCCTATCCCCGAGACCTGCGGCTCCTGTTCCGGACCTCGCATGCAGTTGATTGGGGAAGGCACAGAGCGGGTAGAAGAAGATGCGAAGCGCTTGTTTCCTCAAGCGTCAGTGATTCGGCTCGATGGAGATACCATGCGGCGACCAGCGCAGGCGGAAGCTCTCTGGCGGAGGATCGAGCAGGGGAGGTGGGATATCATCGTCGGAACGCAATTGCTGCTGCGGCACGGGCCTCTTCCGACGGTAGGCCTCGTTGGTATTGTGCAGGCGGACGCAGGGCTCAGCGTTCCGGATTTCCGATCCGCCGAGCGTACCTATCATATGCTCCTCGACGCGGTCAGTCTCGCCGATCCGGCAGGAGTCGGCGGTCAGGTTATCATGCAGACCTGTCTGTCATCCCATCATGCGATTCAGGCTGTGGCGAAAAATGACGAATCTGTCTTTTTCTTGGAAGAACTGTCTCAGCGGGCTGCATTGGGGTATCCGCCCTCGGTGAATCTGATTGCTCTCCTCGCATCGGGAACCAACGAGAAAATGGTTCGCGATGCTGCCATTGCCTGGGTAGCTCGACTTACCGCCTGCTCTTCACCGTCCGTGGCCGGACAGGCGGTCTCGGCAAAGGTCTCTGCAACGGATCAATCGATCGGTCGATCCGACCGTCTTACTGTCTTGGGACCGGTCCCTTCTCCGGTGCCGAGACTCAGGGGACGGTATCGGTGGCAAATCCTCGTGAAATCGTCCGAACGGGAAGCGGGTCTCGAAGCGGTACGTATGACAGTCAAGGAGATGGAACGGACTTACCTGCGACGAGCCATCAAGTTCGATGTCGATGTCGACCCTATCGAGATGTGGTAGGGGTTCCTTCTTTTTTTATGGGGCCTGATTATTCTGATTAGGATGTTGGAGGATAGTTGTCGGTTGCATCGACTGACGAAACAGTGCTGGGCTGACGGGCTCGCTTGAAGAACCCATAGGAAAACGTGATCCAAAAGACAGCAGAGACGAGCCCCATAAGAACCGCTGAGAGCATCGTTCCCAATTGCTCATCGGTCGGCTCTGTCGTAATCGAGCGGAATTGAACCATCGTGACAATGGGCCAGGCAAGACTCTCCAGGCCGAGCAACAGGGTAGCCCAAGCCCAGACCAATCCAATCGTGCGCCCCTGCCAAATGAGAAACCCTGCGACAACGCCACCAATGAGAAAGACTCCCCAGACTGGAAGCGAGTCCCACGCCAGCCAAGCACCTGCCGCCACGACGAGGCTGCCAAGCAGGGCGTTGAGTTGGGGGCTCCACCAGGAGGTGATCATACAGGGCGTCGTTCTCCGTGGGCGATACGAGGGTGATGCGCGGACTAGTGTGAGTTCTAAAGGTGGGTTTGTCAATCGAGGTATCCGTCGGCTAGCCTGCCAGCTGAAAGCTCACCGCAGCAACGCGCGAATACAGCAGAAGCCTCATGAATCATGCGGGCCGGGACTGCTGCCTCGTCCGACAGCCTGAAAGAGTTGCGTGCGTTCCTCACCGGTGAGCGGTTTCCACGCTCCAGATACCAATCCGTCAAGCGTCACATGCATGATCCTGACACGATGCAGGTCGAGCACCCGATAACCCAAAACTTGGCACATGCGTCGAATCTGTCGATTGCGACCTTCAGTGAGGATGATGCGGAATCGTGCGGGACTGAGGCGCTCAATCCGGCAGGGTCTAGTCGGACGGTCGAGAATGTCAACCCCTTGAGCCATGCGATCGATGAATGACTGATCGAAGGGATGATCTACAGAGACCTCGTATTCCCGTTCATGCCCATGCTCGGTTCGTAGAATCTCATTCACGATGTCCCCGTCGTTCGTGAGAAGAATGAGGCCGGATGAGTCTTTGTCGAGTCGGCCGATTGGAAAGATTCGCTCTGGATGGCCAATCTCCGCGATGATGTTACGGGGCACATGCGACTCGCTGGTCGTTGTCACACCCACTGGCTTGTAATACTTGATGTAGAGCAAGGCCGTCCCCCAGGGAATTAGCTGTCCGTCTCGCGTAATGACGTCGTCAGGACCGACCTGATCTCCTAAGCAGGCCACCCGCTGATTGATGGTTACGCGACCGGCCTCAATCAGGCGATCGGCCTCCCGGCGAGAACAGATGCCGTGCTGTGTGAAAAATTTATTGATACGAAGCATGTCGGTCACGGGGCGGCACACCGTTGGCAGGTTTTTTCAGCATCCTGCTAGTGGACGCGGCGGCCCGCTTTGATCCGGCCCAGCATACGGTAGATCAATCGGGCGATACAAAACTGGGGAGCGACAAACCCTTCAATCGGGGCAATTTCGCTGATGTCCATCCCGAGAATACCAGGTCCATTGGCTAAGGCAGTGATGAGATTCAGCGTATCGTACCACCCCAACCCACCGGGCTCGGGAGTACCGAGCGCGGGGATCAGCGAGGCATCAAGTCCGTCACAATCGAAAGTCAAATAGACTGGTCCGCGACAGGCCTTCACGACATCGGGAACCCAGCGAGAGGCCTTGCCTTCGTAGAGGCCTGACGGGTCGAGGATCTCGGCGGCAAAGAACGTGGCGATCCGATCGGTGCTCGTAATGCGAGCGATTTCCTCAGGGGAAATGGAACGAATGCCGACTTGGACTAGCGGCAACCCGTCATCGACCACGCGAGCCATCACGCTGGCGTGGTTGTAGGGGTTCCCTTGATAGGCCTTCCGCAAGTCGCCATGCGCATCGATTTGCACCACGCACAGATCCGGATAGCGACGAGCATGGGCCCGGATGGCCCCAAGCGCTCCGGTATGTTCCCCTGTCAAAGTAACGATGAAGCGCCCAGTTCCAACGTGAGGTGTGACAAACGCGTCGATTGCATCCACCGCCTGCCGATCGACTTTGCCGTCCAGGTCGAGTGCGCGGATGGTGGCAACTCCGCCCCATTCCCGGTAGGGCTCACACCGGAGTGTTTCGTCGTATAACTCGACTTGTTGAGATGCCTCGATGATGGCTGACGGGCCCCGATCGGAGCCCGTCACATAGCTGGAGGTATGTTCATAGGGTGCGGGCAGGACATAGACACCCGCCTGATCGGGATGGCACCAGGGCTCATCGAGACCGAGGAAGTTCTGGTCGGTGCCTTCCCATCCGACGGGAAGTGTCATGGGCGTATACTCACGCTGCAGGGCTATCGACGTCGCTTCGGAATATTTTCCTCTGGGATGAACACGGCTAATGCGATCACCGTCGTCCATCGATTGGGTTTCCCAATGGCGGACTGGGTGATGTTTTGTGTTCGAACAATCTTGCCGGCCATTTTGAAGACTTGTTCCCGTTCTTTCCACGCGATGTCCGGATCGAATTCGACGCCGAGTGTCGTGGCCAACATCTGCGCCGCCAAGTCTTCCGTATACTCACCAGTTTCTTCATCGGTTTCACCATGCGCATGGTGTTCGGACAGATACCCGTAGGTTCGCCGATCGGTTGGGACCGCTAACCCAATCGACGCGGAGGCCAGGCGATTTCGTTCGTTCGTTTCCGACCGCGCCATGACACAGAACGTGATTTCACCGGGATTCAATAACTTCTCGCCACGCGCACGCGGAATAATTTTGCAATTCGGTGGAAGAATCGACGACACCGTGACGAGGTTGCAATAGGCGACGCCGGCGCTACGCAAGGCTTGCTCGAAAGAGGCCAGCTTTTCTTTGTGGACTCCGACGCCTCGCGTTAAAAACATCT
Source organism: uncultured Nitrospira sp. (assembly GCA_964530675.1). Taxonomy (GTDB): domain Bacteria; phylum Nitrospirota; class Nitrospiria; order Nitrospirales; family Nitrospiraceae; genus Palsa-1315. Next base: position 13,086 of record CAZGYZ010000018.1, read on the forward strand.
GCGTAGGTACCATCGTTTCTTCTCCTTAGTTCGTCCAACCAATCGGGTGACGGGCGCTTTGTTAGGTGAAATGCACGCCCACGATAAACTTCCTACAGGCACAGGGTCGCTGTTGTACCAAGATTGGCGCCGCTTCGCAATATCCTGCGACGTTTTTTTCTCCAGGCTGCTACGGGAAAAGTTGGCCAGATTTCCGGAAGGTTACGCTCAGATTAAGGCTGAGATCGAAAGCGTCCGATCTTTGCTTAACCGTGACATCGGTCTCAGCCTATATCGCGCGCTGTAGCTTGTTGCCGAACGGAGATTTGAGCATCCAGCTGAAGCGTTTATGAAAATTCTGGTTAGGTTCCGGCAGGCGGTTTGAGGTTTAGCACCAGCATGCGGGGCTCGGTCATATCTTCGATTGCGGCCTGAACCCCTTCACGCCCAACTCCCGAGTCCTTCACACCGCCATACGGCATGTGATCAGCGCGAAATGTCGGAATTTCGTTTGCCAGCACGGCCCCAACTTCGAGGTGCCGAAAGGCATGGAAAATTTTATTCACATCCTGAGTAAATATCCCGGCGTGGAGCCCATAGTCGGACTGATTGAGCGCCGTGATCGCTTCGCCGAAGTGTCGGTAAGGGGTTACGGTCACCACCGGTCCAAACACCTCCCGGCAAGAGACCTTCATCGTTGGAGTGACGTGCGAGAGCACGGTCGCCTCCATCACCGAACCCATGCGTTTGCCTCCAAGAAGCACCCGCGCCCCTTGCGATACGGCCTCCCCAATCCAGGACTCGAGGCGGTGAGTTGCGGCTGGATTGATTAGCGGTCCGACCACTGTCGAATCGTCGCTCGGGTCGCCGGCCTTCAACCGGGCAACTTGTAACAAGAACTTCGTGGTGAAAAGATCTGCGATGGAATGATGGACAAAGATTCGTTGAACGGAGATACAGGTTTGACCGGCGTATCCGAACCCGCCGATGGCGCAACGCTGTGCGGCAAACTCGATATCGGCGTCGGGCTCCACAATCACACCCGCGTTTCCACCGAGTTCCAATACCACCTTCTTTTTTCCGCATTTGGCTTTCAACATCCATCCCACGGCGGCGCTGCCAGTAAAGCTTAGAAGTTTGAACCGGGGATCGACGACGAGCTGCTCCGCCAGCGTGTTGTCACAGGGCATGATGTTAAGTGCGCCAGGAGGAAGTCCGGTCTCCAGAACTACTTCGCCCAAGAGTAATGCGGTGAGGGGTGTCTGTGGCGCCGGCTTGATGAGAATGGAATTGCCGGCGGCCAGAGCCGGTGCGACCTTATGAGCCACAAGATTCAGGGGAAAATTGAAAGGGGTGATTCCGAGCACCGGACCGATGGGAACCCGACGGAGAATGCCGAGATGGGAATCCGTCCCCGGCGTCCAGTCGAGAGGGATCACCTCACCCGGAATGCGTTTTGCCTCTTCAGCCGCAATGGTAAATGTCTGTACGGCCCGATTGACTTCTCGCTTCGCGTCGGTAATTGGCTTGCCGGCTTCAGCCATCATCAGGCGGGCAAATTCATCTCGTCGGTCATAGAGCCCGCCAGCGATTTTTTGTAACGCATGATAGCGAGCGTGTGACGGCAAGGCCTTCATCGCGACGGCGGCATCGACCGTTGATTGAATTGCAGCCTCGGCGTCGGCGGAACTCGCGGTTGACACCTCGGCGAGCAGCTTCCCTGTAAACGGATTGTTCACTGGGACAAGGGTCTCCCCGTGCCGCCACTGACCTCCAATCAAAAATGGACGTGGTTCCTGCACGAAAGGGCGCCCCGCGGGTAGTGAAGGCTTAGTCGACGGACTTAACCGAGGCCGTTGGGATTGGTTCAGGATCGGCAGCCTGTTGGGCGATACCGGCCTTGGCAACCAAATCCTCTGTGCCCCAATCACGAATTGCTTCGATCGTAAAGGCCTCATAGGTGGAGACGCCGTGGCACGTCGGGCAATCCGGCATCGGCACCTTGCGATAGAAGACTTCTGACAAACAGGACATGCACATCCAATAGGGTGGTTCCCCCTCGCGTTGCGGAACAGACCAAAATGATTGTGTTACAGACATAGATAATCCTTAGTGAATGATGAATGGACTGTTCTGTGCCACTGCCGTTGCCTCATGAGGATCGGTTGGCTCTCCCTGGGATCGTGGGGTAGAGGCCAACATACGATCAATCTCCTCGGCAAACTCGCTGAACGGGACTGCGCCGGGAATCGCAACCGCCGGTTCTTTCTCAGTAGGCCCACCAGCGGTTCGAATCAGAATAAAACCGGGGGTGCCATGAAAGCCCCATCGGGTCGCCTCTTGACGATCCTGGAAAATGGACTCGAGATACTGCCGCTCGTCGAAACACTTGGTAAACACCGTCTGGTCCAAGCCCATCGCTTTCGCGTAACCTTTGAACGATCCCGAGTCTAAGCGGCTTCGTTCGCTGAAGAGTCGATCGTGCATCGGCCAATATCGACCCTGGGCTCCGGCACAGCGCGCCGCGACCGCAGCGTCGACTCCGACCCCCCGATCCGCTCGAGGATAGTCGCGATACACAAACCGCACTTTGCCCGTATCGATATATTTAGCCTGCAACCGAGGTAAGGTTTCCTGAAAGAACTTCGCGCAATATCCACATGTGAAGTCGGAATACTCGATAAGGGTGATCGGTGCGTCCGCGCTCCCTCTGATTCGTCCGTCATCCGTGACTGATCCAGCACCAGCCTGAGCAGGTTGCGTGATAAACAGCAACAACACCGCTGCGGCTGTGCGCAAGATATACATGCCCATCATGTTCTGAGTGCGCGCTTCGCTTTTAGGCGCTCCAGCAACCCGACCATGAGGAGAGGCCAGACAGCCGTGGCGTCACTTAACACTTCGGCAAAGCGCCCACCTGCTTCCGGTGGAACAAACTTCCCCCAGGAGAGACCTTCTTGATAGGTACAGCCGCTCAACCCACCCAAATGGTCTGGTTCCGGACAGATGCGCACCCCATATTGGAATCGAGGTGGTTCTACATGGAGGCCGAGCCTCGTATTGCTGATCTCTATGTAGGGGCCGACCTGTTGGGCCCAATTACGAGGCACCCCCCCACCGATCGTAAAGATCCCTCGCCGCTTGGCAGAGATGACATGGCTTGCGTAGCTGTTGAGATCGAGATAGGGATTGAACGAAGGATAGGAACGAAGAATCGTACGCAACACATCAAGGTCCCCACCCTCCTGTACCTGCGCACGAGCCTGATCGAGATCCCGACTCATCGCCCAGGTTCCAAGATCCAGCCCCATCTCGGAATCGGTAAAGGCAGGGATGAAGACCGGGACTTTTTTCATATAGGCACTTTTGAGAATGCCCGCTCCGTCGTACTCTTCCGCGAGCGTCCTTCCCAACTCACGAGTGAGGATCTCAGAGCACAGCGGCTGGTCCTGATCCATCCGCTTCATCGTTTGGGCAACGACTTGTTCCACGTAGTTGAGGTTGGACTCCATCTCCAGCGTATCGTAGACCCGATTGTAGCCCTTCTCGAACAACTCTTGATCGGACATGGACGAATGGTGCCGATAGTGTGTTTTACCAACCGACTCACTCAGTCCATGGGCGATCAATGCTCCGGTCGAGACGACACATTGCACCATTCCATGATCGATCATTGCGCTGATGATCTTTCCCATCTTAGCAATGGTCATTGCCCCTGACAGAGTCAACACAACGGAACAGTCAGGGTCATCAATCATCGTCCACAGCACTTCATAGGCCTCACCCAGTCTGCGGCCCCCAAAGGCTGTTTTGCGCATTGCGGTCAGCAGGCCATCGAAGGACTCAATCTGTTCCGGGTCGAGAGGCTCGAGCGCTTCGAGGCCGTCTTTCGCCCCATCGTGGAATTCGCGTGCACCCATGAAAAGTCTACCTACCATAAGAAGTGAATGGACAAACGGCGCATTCTTTATACACAACCAACAATAGAGGCGTCAACGAAGTTGCATCCTGAGAAATCCCTCATCGCATTCTGGTCTATGAGAACGTGAGTCCTAATTCATCGAGCCACCACAATCGACAAGAAGTTGATGGCGGAGTGCGGTCAATAGGATCCACAACGATTGGATGCGGATTCAACGACCGCGATGATGTACGCGTTCAGATGCGCGGCCCGTAAACCTGATATCAACGTAAGAATATATACTGATATATGTAACCCTGTGCAGGACGATCAAAAATCGCTGGCCATGCAAGCGGATTCTATTCACACGTGATCATTGACGAGGCGTGCGCGGTACGAGCGAGCTTGGCGTGTGGTGGTCCCAACGGGATTTGAACCCGTGTTTAAGCCTTGAGAGGGCTCCGTC
>CAZGYZ010000019.1:0-17350 GCA_964530675.1 uncultured Nitrospira sp.
AATGCTTATAGGCTTCGCGGAGAATATAGACGCTTTGGTCTTCTAATTGACGAAGGTGACGCACAGACTCAATCCTCTTATAAATGATCAATGTATTCGGCCGGTCACACCGATTGCCACCGGCTCTTGAGTCAACTCCTCCAACTTTTTGGCCGCCGCCCCTTCTTCGAGCGCTCGACGCGCCAGCGGGAGGCACGACGCCCATGTCGCCCCTTTGCCTGCGGCGTACAGAATCAATGCCGCGTTCATCAAGACCCAGTTGCAAGAACCACCAGTCACTTGATTATGGAGAATCCGTCGGAGCAGATCCGCTTCCTTGTCTCGCTGGTTCGATGGGAAGCCCGCCATGTCTCGTGGCGTACCCAGGGGCAATCCGACATCTTTTGACGCAAAGGAGAGGGGTGTAATCCGCTCATCTCGCAATTCCAGCACCCTTGTGAGCCCGGCAACCGATAGCTCCGGATCGCCTTCAACGCCACTGACCACCAGCGCCCGCGGGGAAGCCAGCATCCGCAACACTTCAGCCGTCTTTTCAAAATGAGGAGGATGGGATAGGCCGACGACCTGCGACAAGGCGCGAGCCGGGTTCAGGAGCCTTGCAATCGGATGAAAGATATTCCGCGCCCCCAGCTCCTGGCGCATCTCTAGAAAGCGATAGACCGGAGGGTGGTAGAGGGCAATATCGAGATAGGCGAATCCGTGCCGCGTCACGGCCTCTGCCGCCGTTTTTGGTTCCATCTCGACCGGCAGGCCCAAGGCCTTGAGCACCCCGGCATTCCCCGCACGGCCGGGAATTCCATCATACCCATGCATCAAGACCGACGCGCCTGCCGATGCAGCCACAATTGCGGCGGCGGCAAGGGCATGGAAGGTGTCCTGCTTCCCCGCGTAGCTCGGCAGATCCACGACGCCGAGCTCTCGCGGGATCGGCACAGGCGCCACATAGGAGCGCGCGGTCGCGGTCATTGAAGCCAGTTCGGTAACGGACTCCATCTTGATCCGCATAGCCATGAGAAAGGCCCCTACCTGCGCCTGGGTGGCTTCTCCTTCAATGAGCGATTTCATCGCCTGCTTCGATTCGTCCCAGGTGAGATCCTTGGCGGCTCGTGGCCCCTTGGCAATCTTGGCAATTAAGTCCTGCATCGACATCATGAGGCCTTGTGTAACCCGCACTCGGTCTTGGTAAAGTTCTTCCACCGGCCCGCGCGGGAGTCTTCGCCGGGCATCACCGGGCTCGTGCAGTAGGTGCAACCGATACTGGGATAGTTGCGGTCATGCATTTCATTATAGGGAACTTCATGGACACGAATGTAGGTCCAGACATCTTCCCAGGTCCACTTCGCAAGTGGATTGACCTTCGCCAACTGAAATTTCTGGTCCCACTCGATCAGCTTGGCAATGGCTCTCGCGGGAGACTGGTCGCGCCTGATCCCGGTGATCCAGGCGTCGAATCCCTTGAGCACGCGGGTGAGGGGCTCCACTTTGCGCAACTCGCAACATTGATCGGGCTGGCGCGCCCAGAGGGCCCCGCCATGCTGAGCTGCCTGCTGCTCCGGCGTGAGCAACGACTTCACCTGCATAACCTGTTGCGGTTGCAATCCATACCGTTCAATCACCCGATCGCGCGTGGCATAGGTCTCGGGAAAAAGAAACTCCGTGTCGAGATAGAAAAGCGGCACGGAGGGATCGATGCGATGGATCATGTCCAGGAGCACGACGTCCTCCGCCCCGAAACTGCATGCGAGCACGATCCTCGGCGCGTATCGCTCAATCGAAGCCGCCAGCACCTCTTGCGGCTGCTTCGTCTCGAACGACTCACCCCAGGCCTTCAATTCTTCTTGTGAGAGATTTGCCATTAGGCTCTTTCTACTTTCACTTACACTTCAAGCGGCGAGAGGGATGATTTCCGACTGCGCGCGTCCAACGAGGGCCTTCTGAGGCCGCGCGTTGCGCGAGCAAAGGAAACCGTCCCTCTTGCCGCATCATTCCACTTTTTCGACCAGAATCCGATAATGATCCGCGGCGACTTCGAGTGGTTCCTGCAGCAACAACAGATGTCCGTCGTTTTTCAAACTCAGAGGCACGTTCTTGATGGGTTCACCAGCATCGAGCCAGACTTCCAAACGTTCTCCCGCATCCATCATCTCCAGTTTCAGCTTGGTCTTCACATAATTCAGCGGACAGGCAACCCCGCGTAAATCATAAACCGGCGCACTGGAGGCAGCAGGCGCGGCTACGGAAGCGACAACCGGCTTGACCTCGGATGGCGCGCTGGTCGTGAACGCTGCCTCCTTGTCCACCGGCGCCAATTTGAGATCTTTGCCCATCTGCTCCGTAGCGGCACGACAGGCGTCGACGAATCCCTTGGCAAAGGCCATCTTATCGCGGGCTGATTCGCCCGTGGTGTCCTTGGGCCCTAGGTCGCCAACCCGGCTCCTCAGTTCGCGGTACATCGCTGGAACGATGCCTTTTTGTGCAATCCGGCTGTCGAACTCGATGAAGGTTTCTGCATCCGTCGAAGGCTCAAGTCCTTCCGTCACCAGCAAGGCCTTGGCCGCGGCCAACACGGCGCGATAGGACTTGTTCACCGAGACGGAATACTGATGGTTATCGACCAGCAGCTTCGCTTGATAGAGTTCTTGATCTGCTTCGAGTATGCCGTTCTCGATCATTTCAAGCGCGCCACCGGCACATTCACCAGGCCCGAGATCCTCCAAGACAAACTCTGCTTCTCCTTCCCAGTCGTAGTAGAAGGTCGCGTCATCTTGAAAGGACGGAACGATGGTGTAGGGGATCAACTCATCCTTGAGTTTGACCTTACCGGCACGATCGATGAAAGCAGGCAGTCCTTCGCCGGAGAGGCGGTCCCGCCGGTATACGTCAATCAAGTGCGTGATCGCTGCCGATACGCTCTTGGCCGGCAACTTGACCACCATCTGTCCGATCTTCGCTGTGCCATTTACCCGTCCACCCAAATGCAATTCATAGAAAGGCGCGACGTGCTCGCCGATGCGCTTCCCTACTCCATGCAAACCGATCGTGGCGATATGGTGCTGGGCGCAGGAGTTGTGGCACCCGCTGATCTTGACCGTCACATCCTTCAGATCCTCGGGGACCCGCCCGGCAGGAAATACCTCTGCCAAGGCTCGCGCGAGCCCCTTGGAGGACGTAATCCCCAAACCGCACGTATCGGTGCCAGGGCAGGCAATAATATCTTCAACCAATTCAGCGCCGGGATCGGCCAAACCCTGTGAGGCCAAGTCAGTATAGAGGTCGGCGATGCGCGACTCAGGAATCCATCGAATGATCATATTTTGATTGATCGTCGTCCGAATGTTGCCATTGGAGTAGCGATCCGCAAGATCGGCAATGAGCAGCATCTGTTCTGCCGTGAGATCGCCCATGAATAACTTAGTCACTGCGGCGACATAGCCCTCTTGCTTCTGACGCACCACATTCGTTCGTCGCCACATCTCGAACGGCGTTTCCGCCGGCGCGCCGCTGATATGACCATTGGTCTGCAGCGCCGTCCGCTTCGACCCATTCGACGTCGGCATGATGAGGGGGACTGGTTCATCCGGATAGGACAGTAACTTGATGGGCTCATGGGTCGGACGGGCATGTCCCATCGACACGTAGGCCTCTTCCCAGCGGCGTTTGAACTCTGCGAAGCCCAGCTTTTCGATCACAAACTTCATTCTGGCCTTCGTGCGGTTTTTTCGGTTCCCCAGGGTGTCGAACACCCGAATCACCGCTTCCACACTTGGGATGAGCTCATCCATGGGAGTGAACTCACGAAGAACCTGTGCAATCCTTGGGGCAGAGCCGAGACCGCCGCCTGCCACCATGCGAAAGCCAATGGCTCCATCCGCGCGCTTGGCTGCGAGAAGCCCGATATCGTGGATCGGTGTGAGTGCGCAGTCCTGTTTGCAGCCGGAGAAGGCAATTTTAAATTTGCGCGGGAGACTCTGGTTGAGCGGATTCCGCAACAGATGGAGCGCGACGGTTTTCGCATAGGGCGTCACGTCGAACACTTCCCCCTGGCAGATCCCGGCAAGGTGGCAAGCCGTCACATTACGAACCGTGTTGGCGCAAGCTTCTCTGGTAGTCAAACCGACCTCAGCCAGCCCGCGCATGATAGCCGGCACATCCTTGAGTTCAACAAAGTGCAGCTGGATATCCTGTCGCGTAGTGACATGCCCGACACCAGTCGCATATTCCTCGGTCAATTCTGCAACCCGGCGCAACTGATTCGCCGTCAGCCCGCCGAAGGGGATCTTGATACGGACCATCTGGACACCGGCCTGCCGTTGGCCATAAATGCCGTACTGGAGGCGGAACGGCCTGAATAGATCGACCGAGACGTCACCCGAAGCCATGCGCAGCGCCTCAACCTCGAAAGTCTCGATCTCCTCTATCACGGCAGGAGGAATAGGCTCTGTCTTGATAGAAACAGTACTGAGCGGTGTGAGACTCATGGGTTTACCTCACCTCAAATATGGTACATCAACGATCGTTCTTGCTCGAGGACTCGTTGCTGCCCGGCTAATTCTTCCACGCTTATGGCTTCGAGCACATGGCGCTCCGCTTGATAGACCTGCTCCCAAACCCTCTCCAGCAGAAGCTCTGGTTTGCTGAATCGCCGTCCCTGTGCACGGCCAGCTCCGCCACTCGGAAGTGAAAGTGGACCATCAAGCGCTTCGAGGATCTCGACGACCGATACCTCGGATGGTTTTTTTGAAAGCACGTAGCCCCCTTGAGCCCCTCGAAGACTCGACACAAGACCGGCCTTCTTCATGCCATGGAGAACCTGTTCAAGAAAGCGAGCAGGAATGGCTTGCCGACGCGCAATCGATTTCGCTTGGACAGGCGCTGTCCCAAGATGCATTGCTAAATCGACCGCTGCCATGATTCCATAGGTGGCTCTGAGGGATACTTTCATATATGAGTATTCCGGTAGGAATTAAAATACATACGGTGCTTTATACCTGCAGAGCGACTCTGCTGTCAAGCTACCCCTCGCCGAAGGTTCTTATGGGCTAGAGCTTAGCGGGAGGCTGAACCAGCCGCCAGCGGAAGAAGACTGTTCCGTGGTTAATTTGGTTTGTCTTGTTTGTTTGGTTGAACGAAACTAACCGGATGAACCAAATCAACCAGATCAACAAAACAAACCAGATAAACCAGACAGACCGGGCCTGTGCCGCCACTGTTTTTTGCTCCTCGATCGAGCGCTTCGCCAGCACTAACCAGAAACGAATCTGTCAAGAGAATTGAGGGCAAGAACGAATCCCTCTGTATTTTCTTGATTGACATCAAATTGGCCCTGGGCAATAATCCGCACCTCTTTTCCATTTCTCTTCTGGAGCTTTCATGTCGCTTACGACATCCGTCATCAATATTTTAGTGCTCAGCGGTGACCCGGATATCCAGAGTCAGTTCAAGCACGCATTCAAAGATGCGTCCGTAACTGCGGCGAAATCCGCATCCGCGTTGCCGAAGGACATGACACGTCGCATATTTGATGCGGTCATCGTCGAATTGAAACCGGGCTCATCCGGCGCAACTACAGCCATCCCCACCAACATCGATCACACGCATACACTGGTCATCACCGGTTCTCGGTCTGTGCTGAAACGAGCCTCGAAGTTCATGCAAGTGCTGGCACGGCAGAATGCTGCGGGAGTGAACAGAAAAGAGGCTCTATCCCTGGAGGACTATCTCGAATGGAAGATGGGAGATTTCGTGAAAGGGATGCGCGATGGTTCGGGACGGAACCTGCATCCCATGTTGATCACCGCCATTGAACGCCCCTTGATTACCAGAGCGCTTCAGGAAACCAAAGGCAACCAGATCCAAGCAGCAGAGTTACTGGGCCTCAATCGAAACACCCTCAGGAAGAAGATCCATGATTTGCACATTCCTGTGAAACGGAATCGGCTTGCACAGGTGCGGGAAGCCTGACACCTCGGATGTTCTCGGGAAACTGAATTCATGTGGACGCGGTGACAGCGATCATTGGCGGCAAAGAGTCCGGTAGGTCAACTCAATAACAGGAGGTGCTCAATGACGAAAGAGGAGCTGATTGCAAAGATGGCGGCATCCGCCGGCATCACGAAGGTTGCGGCAGGCAGCGCACTACAAGCCTTCACCGGAGCGGTGACTACCTCCCTAAAGAGAGGGCAACGCGTCTCGCTGGTGAACTTTGGAACCTTTACTGTAGCCAAACGGAAGGCTCGGCTCGGGCGGAATCCCAGAACCGGTGAAGCGCTGAGAATTCCTGCGGTCAAAGTCCCGAAATTTTCTGCGGGAAAAATCTTGAAGTCAGCCGTCAGGTAACGTCTACGCCCGGCAGATCCCACATCTAGGAAACAAGAGGGAAGGAGGCGTAGTCGGTCACAGAGATACGCCCTCTTCTCTCTTGTGTTTTAGTATGGGATTCCCGTGACCGGTGCAGTAGCATGAGCATCTAGCAGGACGTGCGCGACAGGCCAGACAAGTTGATCTGGTTTATCTTGTTTGTTTTGTTCATTTGGTTAATTTAGTTCAACCAAACAGACCAAATAAACAAAAGAAACCAGCTAGTTCTCGCGACCCGCGCGCGAATAACGAGATACGCTTCAGCTCATTCTACAGACGCCAACGATCCGAGAATATGATACCCGCCGTCGACGTAAATCACTTCTCCGGTAATTCCACGTCCCAGAGGGCTGACCAGAAATAATGCCGTGTCGCCAACTTCGCCCTGCTCCGTTGCGCGGCGGAGAGGTGCGAACTCTCGGTGGTGATCCACCATTTTGCTGATGCCGGAGACACCACGGGCAGCGAGCGTCTTGATCGGGCCGGCTGAGATAGCATTCACGCGGATATTCTTGGGGCCGAGATCATAGGCGAGATAACGAACGGTGGCTTCAAGCGCGGCTTTGGCAACCCCCATGACGTTGTAATGGGGCACGACCCGTTCCGCTCCGAGGTAGGTGAGAGTGACGACGGAGCCACCGTCGGTCATCAACGGCACCGCCATTTTCGTCACAGCCACAAGGGAATAGGCGCTGACGTCCAAAGCCATGGCAAAGCCCTGGCGCGAGGTGTTGACGAACTGGCCAGTGAGTTCTTCGCGCGGCGCGAAGGCCACCGAATGAACCAGAAAATCAAGGGTGCCGACCTCTTGCTGCACATGCTGCATCAAGGCGGCAATTTGGGCGTCGTCTCCGACGTCGCACGGGAACGCCTTCGCGCCAGGCATGGTGGCAACAAGTTCTTCGACGTTTTCCCTTAACCGCTCGTTCTGATAGTTGAAAATGAGCTGCGCCCCTTGGCCAGCTGCCGACTGAGCAATGGCCCAGGCAATGCTGTGCTTGTTAGCGACTCCGATAATCAGTCCCTTTTTACCGTCCAGTAACATGGTATGCCCCTGATAGGATGGTGAATAGCCTAACCCTGTATCTCATGCAGCGCACAGTAGAACAAGAGATGAGTGCGCGCCAAGCTTGGGGGCTGAAGATAGCATGGTTTAGTACCTGGCGCCAGGAGGAGAGTGGGAGGGAAAGAGAGGGACTAATTTGACTTGGCGGCGTTTGCCTGGAGCAGAGCCAAGACTTTTGCCGCTTCAGGCACGAAGTCATCTAGCCGTTGGGTTTGAGCGAGACTCAGTGCTTCGGAGGCAAGTGAGATCGCCTCACTATGGCGGCCATCGGCACAATAGCTCTTGGCCAGGCTGAGCCTGGCATTGACCGACTGTGGTGACTTCAGGAGTACGTACCGAAGGAGCTTCTCACCCTTTTCCCTGTCTCCCCCAAGCAGGGAAGGAAGCCTGAGAAGGAAGGTCCCTTTGGCCGACAGTGCGTCAAGATGATCAGGTGCGAGTTCCAATGTCCGATCGAGCGCTTTCGTCATGCGGCGGAAGCCCATGACCGATGTGATGCTCAGCTCCCCATCGATCCGCATTAACTCCCCTAAGTTACAGAACAGAGCGAAGTGTGCGTCGGCTGATCGATCGTCCAAGGCCACGGCTTGCTCCCCCATTGCCTGACCTTTCTCGAAATGGCCGACTCGACTGGCCCGATCTTGAGTGATGCGACCCGTGTAGCACTCCGTCATCGCTCCATGAATCAAAAGCTGGGGGGATTGTTGCGCCAGGATGACACTGGGGCTCGCCAAGATCACACAGCCGAGCAGAACAAGGAATGCGCGCTTCATCTTCCTCTACCAAGTGCAGTCAAACCTATAAGCGGGCTCTGTGAGGTACAGCAACCCGTAGACCAATTCAAGATGGCGTGTATATCATAGCTTGTGAGGAATTTACTACGACTGGTTTGGGCGTCCCGCCACGATCGTTCACGACGTGTTATCTAGAAGAGGCCTGTTTGTCGCATTGCGTAGCGCACAGAACGCCTTGAGCATGGTTCGATATGAATAATGGGCATTCCGACCGCTAGGATTGGGCAAAACAAAAATAGGGCGTCTAGCCAACGTCTCGTCTTGTAATCCAAGGCTGATTCGCCCGGTTCGATATTCTGAGAATAGCGCGCGATAGATCGTGACACCAAGTAATGCGACTGTATGAGGGCGATAATGCCTCACGGTGGCAATGAGCCTCTTCTTGCCGGCTACATATTCTCGTGGCTTGAGCACATCGACCCCTACGCTGGGCCGCTGGATGATATTTGTCAGGCCGAGCCCCCAATCCGGAAGACGCCAATCGTCTTGGTACGTGAATGGCTCCGGCGTGAGCTTCGACTCGAATAAAAGCTTCCAAAAGCGGTTAGAGTGCCCGGCAAAATGATGTCCGATGGCAACTGAGCGAAGGCCTGGATTGATGCCGACGAAGAGGATCCGGCCTCTTGGTCTGATGTGATCAGGGAGCCGTTGGCGAGACTGAGTCTTTTGGACTGGCCGCACAACAGTTTTTCTCATTGATTTTGCCAGGCGGGCCGCTGTTTCTTCATTGTAATCGTTGTCCCCCTCACATGAATTAGAAATGCTTAACCTGGGCTGTCTAGCTTTCAACCGGGATATGCCATTCCGGTATTGGGGCGGTTTAGCCTACCATCAGCAATTTCGCCACAGAAAAACAACGGTCAGACTAGTGAGGTATGGCCGGAGAGCCTTCATAACAGATTGATATTTCTAAAAGGGCATGGGCATCGAGATACGGCATTAAGCTTGCTCTATGCTCCCCACGAGTGCCAACGGGTGGCACAACGTTCAACCACTACAACAGGGAGTAATACATTATGAAGAGCATGTTGATGGCAATCATGGCAGTGGCAGTGGCAGTGACGTTCAGCGCTCCTTCTTTCGCAGAAGAGGGCAAGGATAAGAAGGACGAGAAGAAGGGCGGCCATGTCCTCGTGTACGGTGAAGAGAAGAAGGACGAGAAGAAGAAAGACGGCAAGTTCACCGATACCTTCGGCGAAGAGAAGAAGGACGAGAAGAAGAAAGACGGCAAGTAATCGTCATTCTTTGGCGAGGCTAGTTAGCTTGAGGGGTCTCCTGCTTAGTGCGGGAGGCCCCTTTGGCGTTTTTTCTACCTGGGACCGCTTCGAAGATAGACCGCTTGTAGTCCCACGATCGACTTTGCATCCCTGATCGTCCCAGTCTCAACCATCCTGATCGCTTCCAAAAGAGGCACCTCGATCACTTCGAGAACCTCGTCACGGTCGAGCTGTTGCCGCCCCGTCGTCAAACCGGTCGCCTTGTAGATGTGGATCACTTCGTCCGTGAACCCAGGCGCAGTGAAGATGCTGGAGAGGAGCTCAAACCGGCCGGCTCGATAGCCAGCCTCTTCTTCAAGTTCTCGTGCTGCGCAGGCGCTGGGGTCCTCACCAGGATGAAGTTTCCCCGCAGGGATTTCGTAGATGAACCCTCCTGCCGCGTGGCGGAACTGCCTGATCAAGATGACCGTGCCATCGTCTTTGAGCGGCACCACCGCTGCCGCTCCCGGATGGCGCACAACTTCTAGATCGACCGTGAAGCCATTGGGCAACGTGACGGTATCGACATTCAAATTTACAACGATGCCTCTGTAGATGTTCTTGGTCATTTCATTTCGTAAGGGGTAAGGCGTTAGGCGTCAGGGGTGTCAATAAACACACTCTCCCCGCTCGCCTTACGCCTGACGTTTCACGCCTCACGCCTTCTTGCGAGTATAGAACGGTGGCTTGACGATGTGTGCCGGAACCGTCTTGTTACGGATTTCGATCAGGATAGAGCTGCCGGGCTCCGCAAATCGTACAGGCACATAGCCCAGTCCGATACCCTTCTGGAGAAGCGGTGAGAGATTACCGCTGGTAACGTCTCCGATGGGGAGGGATGTCGCGGGGTTGAGGATTCTGAATCCGTGGCGAGGCACGGCTTTCTCGACGAGTTCGAAGGCGACGAAACGGCGAGTCACTCCTGCCTGTTTCTGTGCCAACAGCGCCCGGCTGCCGATGAATTCACCTTTCACAAAGCTGACAGTCCAGTCCGCATTGGCTTCAAGCGGCGTTGTGTCTTCCCCCATATCGTTGCCATAGAGCAGATACCCCATCTCTAGTCGGAGGAGATCCCTCGCGCCGAGCCCTGCCGGCTTGAGTCCCCAGACCTCCCCCTTGTCAACGAGTAGATCCCAGAGGCTACCGACTTTGGCTGCGTCGATGTAAATTTCATAGCCTAATTCACCGGTGTAACCGGTCCGAGCCAGCAAGCAGGACAGGCCGCCGATCCTGGCGTCACAGGTGTGATGGAGCTTGAGTCCGGCAAGCGCCGTCCCGCCAAGACCCATGAGCAGCTCGCGAGACTTGGGACCTTGAACGGCGACCTGGGCCAATTCGACTGACCGGTCTTCAAAACAAACCGTCTCGTCCTGGGCCAGCTGAGATTGCAGCCACAACCTAATCTTCTCGCGGTTCGAGGCATTCACGCACAAGAGAAATTCGTCCGTGGCAAGCCGATAGACGAAAACATCGTCTTTGATGCCGCCGCTCTCGTTGCAGACCATGGAATACTGGGCTTGAGAAACGGCAAGTTTGCCGACGTCGTTGGTGGTGACTCGCTGGAGGAAGGAGATCGCGCCAGTTCCGGCGATTCGCAACCTCCCCATATGGCTCACATCGAAGAGTCCGACATGGGAACGGACTGTATGGTACTCGTCCACAACCCCGCTGTACTGGATAGGCATCTCCCACCCGGCGAAATCGACAAGTTTCGCGCCACTTGCGCGATGTTGCCGGATGAGGGGAGTCTGTTGCATCAGGAAGAGTCCAAAATTGGAAAGTCGAAAGTTGAATGTCCCTCAGAATATGGACTTTATGACTTGATGACTTTTCGACGTTCAGCGCAACCCCAGCAACTCAACATCGAAGATCAAGGTGGCATTCGGTGGAATTACACCACCTGCCCCCTGTGCGCCATAACCGAGCTTGGAAGGAATGGTCAGCTTTCGCTTCCCGCCGACTTTCATGCCCTTCACTCCCTCGTCCCATCCCTTGATGACTCGCCCAGCGCCCAGAGGAAAAGAAAACGGTTGGCCCCGGTCTACGGAACTATCAAACTTCTTCCCGTTTTCCAGCCAGCCGGTGTAATGCACGGAGACGGTCTGTCCCGCCTCTGCCATCGCGCCGGTTCCGACTGTGAGATCGACATACTGTAGCCCCGATGACGTCGTGACTTCATTCCCTTTGGCCCCTGCTTCCTGATACGGCATGACAGCTCCTTTCCTAAGCGTTAGTCACTCAACCACGATTAATACGGCGACAACCGAGTGAAGAATTATTGGGCAAAGGATCTTCTACCGACGTCTAGGCGACAATCCTAATCGAGAGATCCGTGAACGCCCTGCCCTCACTGGTGTTCCTTGCAGGAATCAGGCTCGGAGAAGATAACCACACTCGCTGTATAGCCGTGCAGGAAGTTTCGTCCTCCGACCGAACCAATCTCGCCTTGGGCAAAGAATCCCGCCGTTGGGATGGGGCCAAGCCGCTCTTGCACGACCCCGATGTCATGATGGGGTTGGCCAAAGAGTCCCTCTCCGCGCCCGCAACAGCTGAACAGGAGGGCCCCGAGTGGAGGATTCCGGTGCTTTGCTCGATCCGCAGCCAGAAGCACGTGCAAGTCGTCGCTTGCAGACTTCGCATCGCGAAGGTGAAACTGCACAGTCTGGCCTTCCTGGATGACATCCCCGATCGCAACAGCTCCGGCCTGTTGATCCGCTCCGATGAGGTTCCGAACGAGGAAATCTCCCCGCTCGAAATGACTCCCGTGCTCATCGATGACGATGCCTAGGTGCAACGCGCGATGCGCATCGCTGCGTTGGACTCCCTCCATGGATTCGAAGACGTTCTGGAGCCGTTTCAAGGCCGATACGCCACCCAGTTCATAGATAAGGTTTTGCTCTGCTCTCGTCACGACAAACCGTTCGCCGATCGGACGGCAGCCTTGCGAAGTTACTGTTCGCACGGTAATCGGTCCGGTGAGTTGCACTCCCACCACGCCTCCGTCAAAGCTCTGATCGTTGAGGAGCAGTCTGTTTTCTCCAGAATCCTGGCCTCCACCGGCAAGAGCCCCGCCAACTTTGCCATGAGGGTACCGTTCGTTTATGAGGGATAGAACCTCCTGCATCGGTGTCGAAAATGGATCGGCGAGGAGGAGAAAGGTCGCATCCTCGATTCCCGGTTCCGGCCACCCGGGCATGCGGATTTGGTCCTGTAGCTGAGACACTGATATCTGGAGCGGAGTCAGTTTGACATCAGGAAGGCATGCGGCCCAGACGGTCAAGGCTGCAGCGGTTTCAATCTCTTGGGAGCCGGCGATGACACCTTCACCGGAACAGCCCAGACAGACCTTCGCCCGTAGCGCCTTCTGAAGCATGGCTGAAATCATGGTGGCTTTGGGCGCATGGTGGGCAGAAAAGAAAACGAAGACCAGATCGATTGGGGCCGTGCCAATTTGCATAAGAATAGCATCCGCGAGATCGCGAGTGGCGGCTTCCGTATCGGTCTTGCGCGAAAGTGCAGTTGCGAATTGAAGTGTGGCCTGAGTCGTCGTGCCTGTGTAATGGGTCGTCATGGTATGAACGCGTTGCTTGTCGGTGCCGCTATATTATTAGACCCCTGGGTCCATCCGTTCCGGACGGTCCTTGGCCAGTTTTTTATAGTAGCGCCACATGTACGAATGGTAGTCGTCGAGTTGGGCTAGGAGATAATGCAGCTCTGCGGGATCTTCCGTCTCCACGGCATGAGTCATGCGGGTTTCTAAAAACTCGGCGAACGCTTTGGTTTTCCCCAGGGCGGTTATGAGACTCACGCTCCCGCCGAGTTGGTATTCGTTCATGCTAATCCTCCAAATGCAAGAGAGTCGCGAGAGGATAACGAGGCAAGAGAGGGAAATGCAAGTGAGGGAATCTTCTAGCCTGCAGGGTACCGATTCTTCACAGTTACTTGGCCTGGCGATCGAGGATGGCACGGAGTTTGGCGAGAGAAATGGCCTCGATGCGATGGCTGTCCCGACCCACCATCGTTGTCGCCATAGTCAAGGCATTGAGGATGGCTTCTTCCGTGGCTTCGACCGTCGCTGTGATCAACGGGTTCAAATACGTATCAGCGAGGTGTAGTTGTTGAAACGTCGGCTCTTTCGGGTAATGCGGGATCATGTTTGCGGTGGAGAAGGCCAGCATAAAGTCGCCGCTCCCGTGCCGCGCAGTGGAACCGGTGCGCGCCAGTCCCAGCGCGGCACGTTTCGCTAATCGCGTAAGCTGCCGACTGTCGAGCGGAGCATCGGTGGCGATGATAACGATAATCGAGCCTTCGCTTTGCCCAGGTGAAAGGGCCTGCGCGACGGGAGGTACCGCCTCATACAGCCGGCCAACCGGCATACCTCCCACGATGAGCTCAGGCCGTCGCCCATGGTTGGCATTGACGAGCACGCCGATCGTATAGCCACCCTCGGTCTCCGGTAATCGTCGTGATGAAGTACCGATACCGCCCTTGAAGCCGTAGGACACCATCCCTGTTCCTGCACCGACAGTCCCTTCCTGCACGACCCCGGAGGAGGCGCTGTCGAGCGCCCGCGCCACATCCGCCTCCGAAACATGTCGCCCTTGTATATCGTTGAGCCGCCCATCATCGCATTCGGCAACCACTGGCGTCAGGGTATCGTCGGTAATGCCGATCTCCGGATAGCGCGCGATCATCCAGCTCATGACCCCATTGGCCACTCGTGGCACGTTCAACGTATTTGTGAGGGCGATCGGGTATTCGAGAAAGCCCGATTCGCTTATCCAGGCAAGTCCAGTCATCTCACCAGTTCCGTTGAGTACAAACGACCCGGCCGGCACTTTCTTGTGCCACACATCAGCGCGAGGGACGACGACCGTCACACCGGTTCGTACCGGGCCGAGCCCGGGTTTGAGCGGCCCGTCGCCGGAGATGAGGGTGGTCTGGCCCACGGTGACGCCGGCCACGTCAGTAATCGCGTTGAGCGGTCCCGGGGCATAGGAGCCAATAACGATGCCAAGGGCACGAGCTCGCAATCGAGACTCTTCCGGCTGGCTGGCTTGGGCAGACATGAACGGGGCTACGCAGATCCCGATGGCCAAGATTAGCAACGGGATTGTCGGGTAGGCAGCGCCGTTAGACCTCATAGCTCGATCCGACATGGGGAACGGTGACTTCAATCTGGGAATGTTCTGCCTGAATGGCAGCAGACAGCGAAAGGGCCTGCTTTTCTTCACCATGGACGAGAAAAATCTTACTCGGGCTCGGCGTGATTGCGCGCACATAGGCCAAGAGATCCTGGCGATCTGCATGGGCAGAGAGCCCGTTGAGCTTGACGATCTGCGCCCGGCGCGGAGTGGGTACGCCGAAAATCGGGACGACATCCCACCCTTCGACGAGCTTGCGTCCGAGGGTATGCTCGGCTTGAAAGCCCACGAAGACGATCACGTTCGCTTCGTTTTGGATGGCGTGCTTGAGATGATGCACGACGCGGCCGCCTTCACACATACCGGAGGCCGAAATGATAACGCAGGGGCCCTTCATGCTATTGAGACGCTTGCTGTCTTCCGGCGAAGAGACAAAATGGATATAGCGTGAGGCGAAGAGATCGCCGGAGGATGTGAAAGTTTTAGTGGTTTCTTCATCGTAGCATTCCGGATGGCGGCGAAAGACTTCCGTAGCTCGTGAAGCCAGCGGGGAATCGATATAGATCGGGATGGGATCAAGGCGCCCTTCGCCGACGAGTTCTTTGATCCGCATGACCAATTCCTGGGTCCGTCCAACCGCAAATGCCGGGACAATAATCTTGCTCTTGTGGGTTTTGGCATGGGTGAGGAGGTCCAGCGCCTTCTGTTTCATGATCTCCCGGTCGGCTTCGTGCGTGCGATCGCCATAGGTCGACTCAAGAATCAACACGTCGCAGGGCGGCGGTAGCTCAGGGTCGCGAAGAATGGGCATGTTGGAACGGCCAAGATCTCCGCTGAAGAGCACTGTGGTCGTATTGCCCCGTGCCGTATATTTCACCCGAATGGCCGCCGATCCCAAAATATGTCCGGCGTCGTGAAAGGATGCCGTCACGCGCGAGGAGATCTTGAGCAGGTCTCCGTATCGCGCGCCTTCGAATCGGCGGACAAGCTTACGAACATCATCGGTACTGTAGAGGGGTCGGACACAGATCCTTCCCTTCCGTTGTTCCTTCTTGTTGACGTAACCACAGTCACTCACTTGTACACGAGCCGAATCTTCCAGCATGAGTTCTGTCAGATCTGCGGTGGCTCTGGTGAGGTACACCTTTCCAGAGAAACCGTGCTTCGGGAGCACCGGCAAGGCGCCGGAATGGTCGACATGCGCATGGGATAGTAAGACCGCATTGAGCGACTTGGGGTCGAACCCAAAATTTCGATTCTGCCGATAGGCTTCGTCTCGGCGTCCTTGAAACAGTCCGCAATCGAACAACAGCCGGAAGCCCGGCATCTCAAGCATGTGACGGCTTCCGGTTACTGAACGCGCGGCCCCATGGAACGAGAGTTTCATGATGAAGGTACTCCATTTTGGCGGCTGATCAGATCCCAGGCTTCCTGAGCCGTCTCAGCATAGTGAAACAGCTGAAGGTCTTGTTGGACGATAAGCCCGTTCTCGACGAGCCATTGCCAATTGATCAGGCGCTCCCAAAAGTCCCGTCCGACCAGTACGACCATCACGTTTTCGGTCTTGCCTGTCTGGAGAAGCGTCAGCGTTTCGAACAGCTCATCGAGAGTGCCGAATCCTCCGGGAAAGGCAACCAACGCCTTGGCACGGATCAGAAAGTGCATTTTCCTGATGGCGAAATAGCGAAACTGAAAACTGAGTTTCGGTGTGATGTAGGGGTTCGGGCGCTGTTCGTGCGGTAGAGTTATGTTGAGACCGATTGATTTCGCGTTCACGTCCGCCGCCCCGCGATTGGCGGCCTCCATGATGCCGGGCCCTCCACCGGTGACAATCACATAGTCACAGCGACCTTCGACTTGGCAGGTCGAGGAAACCAGCCGGCCAAACTCACGCGCCACGTCATAGTACTTTGAAAGTGCGAGTTGCCGTCGCGCGACCGACGCCTTGTGCTGGCATGCTGGATTGCTGGGAGATCGAGCCGCTTCTTCCTCCGCCATGTGGAGCGCACGTTTGGCGGCGTCTGGTTCTTGTAGCCTCGCGCTCCCGAACACGACGATGGTCGACTGGACCCCCTCTTCATGCTGGATCAACTCGGGTTTAAGAAGTTCGAGGCCGATGCGGATGGGACGGAGTTCATCCCGCTGGAGAAACTCTGTGTCGCGATCGGCTGGAATATAGGATGAGGATTCTACTGCGGGACTGATGGAATCTGGATCAGATGGAGGAGTCATGGGGCGATTATAGAGAGATTAGAGAGGCCCGGCAATTCTAGATGAGGCGTAGCCTCCTAGAAAGGCCAGAACCACACGACCGGCTCATCTGTGGTTCGTCGAGAAAATCCGTAGGCGCGCACGGTCCACTGAGGATCGAATACCACTTGAAGTTGTTCAGGCGTAGTTCCGGTCTTGTTCAGAGTCATCGTCGGGGAGTAGGGTAAGAACAGGCGACCGATGGCACCGAAGTCAAGAGCCGCGGATTTGGTATCGCTCCAATAATAGAGGGCCACGCCTCCGAAATCAGATTCAGTCATCTCATCTGGGGCTCCTATGTGATCGGCTAATTCGCGTATTGTCGTCTGTCCGACGCGAATAAAGCTGACCTGTTCCGGAGTCAGGACCTCGTTGAGCGTGACTCGGCGGACGCTGCATCCAGCACAGAGAAGAAGGATGCAGAGCGCACCAACGACCAATTTGATCGAGTGGAAATGCGACGCCACGTTAGTCACCAAATGG